>CAYLPA010000065.1:0-6821 GCA_964385385.1 uncultured Saprospiraceae bacterium
TATTTTATCAATATCAGGATAATTTGGAATATTAATAAATGGATTAGAATTTGTTATCAACCAAGCATCTTTTGAAAGCATCGGAAGATAACGAAGGGATTCCATAGGTTCAATAGAAAGAATCATATCTGCTTTGCCTTGAGGAATTAAATCAGAAGCAATTTCTTTGTCAGAAAGTCGTAGATGAGATTGAACATCTCCCCCTCTTTGACTCATTCCATGAACTTCTGCTTGTTTTAGATAAAGCCCTATTTCCATTGCAGCCATTCCAATTGTTGCAGCAATAGAAAGAATTCCCTGACCTCCTACTCCAGCTAATATTATATCTTTTTTCATGTGTTTATATTTTTGATTTAATTTATTTTCTGTGCTTCAATTTTAGAATAATTAATAAAGAGAAATGAGAATTTAGATATTAGAAAATAATTTTGATGCTATTTTTTAAATTTTGCTCTCATTCTTTTACTTAAAGTTTGAACACATTCTCTTTCGGAAATTACTACTGAAACACCCATATATTTAACTTCTTCTTTAATAATTTTCACATTTACGTCATGAAATTTTCTCAAAGGTTTCATAAATTTAATGTGTTCTTCCTCAACACCGAGTCCTTTACAAATTCCTTCAACTTTGCCAGTAGCTGATGATTTTTGCCCACCTGTCATTGCTGTTGCAGAATTATCAAGAATTAATACTGTAACAGGTGATTTTCTGTTAATTGCATCCAATAAACCGGTAATTCCCGAATGAGTGAAAGTAGAATCACCAATAACAGCTATGGCTGGAATTAATCCTGCATCAGCAGCACCAATTGCCATGGTTATTGATGCTCCCATATCTACACAAGAATTAATTGATTGAAAAGGAGGTAAAGCTCCCAAAGTATAACATCCAATATCTGCAAAAACCCTACCTTTTGAATAATCTTCAAGAGCCTCGTTTAATGCTTTATAAGTGTCTATATGAGAACATCCTTTGCAAAACGATGGAGGTCTTCCGGCAACAAAATCAGGAATTTCTAATCCTTCGCTTATTTCTAATCCTAATGCTAAAGCAATAATATTGGGATTTAATTCACCGTCTCTTGGAATTGTTCCATCTAAACGTCCTTTTATTGAAACTCCTTTTAACAAAAATTCTTTCACCATTTCTTCTACAATGGGATAACCATCTTCTAAAACCAAAATTTCATCACATTCATCAAACAATTTTTCAATCATTTTATTGGGTAATGGATATTGTCCAATTTTTAAAACAGGATAAGGAATAACTCTATCTGGGAAATTTTCTAAAAGATAGTTATAAGCAATACCAGAAGCAATAATCCCTTTACTTTTATCAGTCCCTTCAATATATTTGTTAAACTCGGAATTTTTAGATTCTTTTTCAAATAGTTCTTGCTTTTGAAGCAAAGATTTATATCTTTTTCGAGCTATTGCAGGTAACAAAACAAATTGTCTTAAATCTGAGGGTAATCTTGTTTGATTCTGTTCTTTAATATTCATAGGATTTACACCAGCTCTTGAATGAGCAAGTCTGGTAGTAATTCTTAACATTACAGGGATTTGATATTTTTCAGAAATATCGAAACCATAATGCATCATTTCGTAGGCTTGCTGTTGGTTGGCTGGCTCTAAAACAGGAATCATCGCAAATTTTCCATAAAATCTTGAGTCCTGTTCATTTTGTGATGAGTGCATTGATGGGTCGTCAGCAGCAACAACAATAATACCTCCGTTTACTCCAGTTATTGATGAGTTCATAAAAGGGTCAGCAGCTACATTTAATCCAACATGTTTCATACAAACTAAAGCTCTTTTTCCGGCATATGACATTCCTAATGCCGTTTCCATTGCCGTTTTTTCATTTGTTGACCACGAAGAATATATGTTTTTTTCTTTTGCTTCTTTATTTCGCTGGACATATTCCATAATTTCAGTTGAAGGAGTTCCCGGATATGCATATACGCCTGATATTCCAGCATCTATTGCTCCTTGAGCAATTGCTTCATCACCTAATAACAATAACTTTTGCATATAAATTGTATTAAAATATTTTTAAAGAATAATAATTATTTAACGTTTACAAAACTATTAAAATTTTTAATTTTTTAAGGTAATTTTCAATTATTTTATGTCCAGTATTTTTTAAAAAAAAAATTTGTATTTAAAAATTAAACCATTATTTTTGACTAAATTTATATTATTATTATAATATTTGTAAATTATGAGAATTAAATATTTTTCTCTTTTATTAATTTTATTTTTATTTACTACTAATATTAAATCACAGAATTTAATATACATGCCCTATATTGAAGTAGTAAATATTCATCCTGATTATGAATATTCCCTATCAAAGCTAATGCAAGAGAACGTTTCAGAAGAGAATAAATATAAAATTATCATCCCTGAAAAAAGTGATACAGGATATACAATTGAATCATTTATTCAGGCAAAAGAAACTGCTCAATCGCTATATGCCAAATACTTTCTTATTGGTCTTGTAAATGTAGTTAGCCAAAAGGCTACAGTTCAATTCACGATGTATAATTCTTATGATGGCTCAAAAGTATGGAGTGACATGGTAAAAAACCAGAAAGCCGAAAATCTTGAACTAATAATTATAAAATTTGCTCAACATATTGGTGATGAAGAAGAAATATTTTTTGATGATGGGCGAAGCAAATTACATAGATTTGCTTATAATACTTTTATTGAAAATGCAACTTTAACTTTTGGAGGGAAAATCGGTGCTGCATATATTATCATAAACAAGGACAAGGTACCGAATAGAACAGCTCCTGGCTTCGGAATAAACATAGCTTATGACATCAAAAGTTTCATTATTGATTTTAACTATGACATTTATATGAGCAACACCCAGTTAGCAAATTACAATCTTGGAATAATCAGACCTCTTTTCAAAGCTGAGAGGACTCCTTATATTGGTTTTAATTATGGAAGTACGAGCATTACAGCTCATATTTCAACTGTTTCGGGAAAGGAAACTAATGGTGGCTCAATTTTTAAAATTAATGGTGGGTATATTTTCAGCAGAACAAAAGATTTAAACTTCAGAATTAATGCTGAATATTATTTAACAAATTTTAAAGTTTATGGGAAAAATCCAAATGGTTTTATGTTAAATCTATCTTTGTTTTTGTTCCTTTAATAATTATGACAAAATTGTCAATACAATTTTTCTACTTCCACCCTTATTTCTAAACTCACACAAATATATTCCTTGCCATGTTCCTAAATTCAATTTATTATTCGAAATTGGGATATTAAGGCATGTGTCAGTAAGAGCAGTTTTTATGTGTGCGGGCATATCATCACTACCTTCAAAAGTGTGGGTATAAATTTGTGAATTCTCGGGTATCAACTTACTAAATACAGTTTCAAAATCATCGAGAACAGTGGGATCAGCATTTTCATTTATGGTCAATCCTGCCGAAGTGTGTTTGATGAAAATATTTAGAATTCCTTTACTAGGAAGTCTTGGAAGGCTTTTTTTAATTATATGAGTAATCGGGTGAAAACCCCGACTATAAGGAGGTAAGCATATTTCTATTTGTTGAATCATAATAAAATTAATTTATAAAATTAAACAATTTTTACTATCAACACAAATTAATACACTATTTTTTTATTGGTTTTGATTTTAATGATAATGACCCAAATCCACCTGACCTACTACATGTACGTGTAGCATTTATTATTAATTTTCCATTTTTTGTACCTTTAACCTTAAGTGTTAATTCATTTTCCCATACACCAGAACATATCTCAAACCAATCTGACATTTTAACGATTTTCAAACCTTTGGTATCAAATTTAGTATCATCAATTTCAATTAAGCAATTTCTATGTGTATAATAAACAATAACTTTTACGACAATAATATCCCCAGCTTTATAAACTTCCTTCTTGTTCTTAATCACCTTAAATTTAATATTGCAGGCAGAAACTTCTGCTGAAGAAAAAATCATTAAAGCTATTACTACGAAAATTGAAATTAATGTTATCTTTTTCATTAAATACTATTTTAAAATTCTATTCAAATGCTTTAGTAAAACTATCATCAAAATATTTGACAATACTGTCACAACCATACAGAAACATTTTGTTTTGATTATCAGCATCAGTATTTACAAATTCAAACTTCTTTTTAGTTTCTTCACCTGGCAACATTGAAATCGCTTCTATAATAACATCATCTAATGAATTAAGGCTGTTAGAACCAAACATTTTTAAAAGATCAATCAATTGCTCATAAGATAATTTATCTAATGGAGAATCAATTTGTTTTTCGAAATTCTGAATCACTTTTTGAGTATTAGTAAAGCTACCACCAGATTCAATCGGAAATGAAGCCGGCAAAATCAAATTAGCTTGCTTTGCTGTTTCAGTCATAAAATAATCCTGAACCATTATAAAGTCAGCTAATAACAACCAATCTGCAATTTTCGTTTTATTGTTGTTACATCCTATTGGGTCTTCTCCAAAGATGAACATATTTTTAATTTTATTTTGTTCTAGGAGTGAAATGTGGTTAGCATTAATTGTTTTAGGAATACTTGTAATATTCCATTTTTCTTTAATTTTGGCAACAGTTTCTTCATCAGTAATATTTGTTGCGCCAATGCCAAGTTTAGAACACATTCCCATATCAAACAAGCCTTGAGAATTGTTTTTTTCTTTAAGAGAAATAAGACCGCTTGAAGTTTTTCCAAGCTTACCTGTTAGCATTGCAAGATTAAAAAGTTCGTAGCTTGTGTTTGCTGATACTTCTTTTTCTGAAAAAAGAATAATGGCATTCATTTGATTATTGTAATCTTTGGCAAACTCAACGATTGTGTCCTTTTCAACACCTGAAGCTTCAACAAGATTATCATAGTTCTCTGCTAATAATTCATTTTTATACTTTTCGTATCCGACAGTATTTCCATCAATATACATTTGGTTTTCAAAACCATTTGAAATAAGATAAAAATTTATAGCCCTTATAAAATAATAGTAAGAAGTAATATTTATCACCCTGTCAACTTTATGCTTCATTGAGCTATTCTTATTGACTGTAATTAGTTCAACAGCTATTTCATTTACTTGTTTCGTATTGTGAACCATAAATCCTGCTACAGCATTATCACGGTTTAATTCAGCACCAATTAAATAAATTTTACCTGCTCCTTTAATTTGTTCAAAAGGAACATTAGCAACAGAATTATTTACATAACCAAATCCCCTATCCAAATAATGGAAATTTGAAACATTAAAGGTTTTTGCACCTACTGTTGCTAACTTATTAATTAAGTACATTTCTTCATTCGATAGTCTGGCACCAGCATAAAAAGCATTCTCGTCAGATTTAACTTGCTTTATTTGTTCTTTTATTACTTCATATGCTTTTTCAAATGAAATCTCTTCGAAATGACCATTAACTTTTAATAAAGGTTTTGCAATTCTGTTTTTATCATTTAGATAATTGTATCCAAATTTTGGATACTTACATAAATTTCCATCTTTATTAATTAGACCTTCTGTTCCGGTAACCTTCATAACAAATCCGCTTTTGTGGTGAATTTGAATTTTACAACCAACGGAACAATAATTACAAATAGTTTCTGTAATATCTAATTTAACAGGTCCGGGTTTAAAGTTTACGTTTTCGGTAATTGCTCCAGTAGGACAAGCAGAAATACATAATCCACAAGATTCACAAGAAGTATCTGTTAATGAATTACCCATACTTGGAGCCACATAAGTATCGAAGCCTCTATTAACCAATCCTAAGGCATTAGCACCCACAATATCTTTACATACTCGAATACATCTTGAACATAAGATACATTTATTATTATCAATTTCTATATAAGGATGAGAAAAATCAATATTATATTCTTTAAATTCGCCTTCAAATTTATTTTGTTCTGCACCATATTGAGTTGAAAATCTTTTCAAATCGCAAGTATAATATTCTGTGCACCCACATTCTAAACAGCGTTGTGTTTCGTGTTTTGCAATTTGTTCATCAGCATATCCTAATTCAACTTCCTTGAAATTAACTCTTTTTTTCGGGTCAAGAGTTGGCATTTCTTCTCTCATTTGCTGACGATATCTGTTAGCATAATCATCTGCAACTTGAGTTTTAAAATTATCCTTTTTACTAATAAATTCTTTAATTTCGGGTTCAATTGGCAAATCCATAACAAATTGATGGCAGCTTCGGGAAGCTATTTTTGCTTGAGCAATTGCTTCAATCAAAGTAGCCGGACCTGTAACTCCATCGCCAGCAGCAAATACCGAAGAAATACCTGTTTGTAAAGTTTCAGAGTTTGCATCAATATTTCCCCATCTGTCTGGTTGTAATTCACCATTATCAGAATTATCGTTAACATCTTTAAGAAAACTAATCTCGGTTTTCTGACCTATTGCAGCTAAAATATAATCAAGTTCCATTTCAAATTCTGAACCTTCAATAGGAATAGGTCTTCTTCTACCTGATGAATCCGGCTCACCTAACTCCATCTTAATACAAGTCATTGATTTAAGTACGCCATCTTTATCTTTATTGACTTTAGTTGGATTAGTTAAAATCATATATTCAATGCCTTCTAATTTAGATTCATGAATTTCAATGGGGTTGGCAGGCATTTCATTTTCTGTTCTACGATAAATAATTTTAACATCGGTGCTACCACAACGCATTGCAGTTCTACAGCAATCCATTGCTGTGTTTCCACCACCAACTATAGCAATTCTTTTCCCTTTGAAATCATATCTTTGTCCTGTCATTTCCATGTTTCTCAAAAAATC
>CAYLPA010000065.1:6921-13159 GCA_964385385.1 uncultured Saprospiraceae bacterium
TTTTCCCTTTGAAATCATATCTTTGTCCTGTCATTTCCATGTTTCTCAAAAAATCGATTCCTGAGAAAACATTTTCAGCATCATCACCTTCGCAACCAATCAAAGTTCCTCTTTGAGAACCAATTGTCAAAATTGTTGCGTCATATTTATCATTAATATTTTTATAGTTTAAATTTTCACCAAATTTTTTATTATAAAAAATATTAACACCAATTTCAATAATAGAATCAACTTCTTTTTGAATAATATCATTTGGTAAACGGTACTCAGGGATTCCATATCTTAACCAACCACCTGCAGCGGGTGCTGCTTCGTAAATATCACACTGATGACCTTTTTTCTGTAGGAAATACGCAGAAGATAAACCACCAGGTCCTGCACCGATGATTGCAATTTTTTTCCCTGTTGATGGTTCTATTTCAGGAACAAATTTATTGTCTGAATTAATATCATAATCAGCTGCAAAACGCTTCATATAATCAATTCCTACAGCATTTCCTTCATCTAATAAATTTCTACGGCATGCAACTTCACATGGACGAACACAAACTCGTCCACATATTGCAGGCAAAGGATTTACTTCTTTAATCAACTCAACAGCTTCATTATATAAACCTTTTTCTATTAACGAAATATATCCCTGAACATCAACACCAGCAGGACAAGCTTCCTTACAAGGTGCAACACAATCGGCATAGTGATTACTTAAAAGCAAATCCAAAGCTGCTTTTCTTGCCTGATAGATTTTTTCGTTATCAGTTTCAATTTTCATTCCATCAACAACAATCGTGGAACACGATGGTTGCATTCCTCTCATACCAGCAACTTGAACAACACAAACAAAACAAGAAGAAAATGGTTTTAATCTTTTGTCGTGGCAAAGTGTTGGAATATTAATATTATTTCTTCTTGCAAGGTCTAAAATGGTTTCTCCTTTAAATGCTTTTACTTTTTCACCATTTAGAAAAACACTTATTTCGTTTAAATCGTTTATCATTTTAATATGAAATATTTAGATTTATAAAAAATTTTCTTATAATAATTTAATAGCATCAAAATTACAGTTTGAATAACAGTCGCCACATTTTATACACATTTCCTGATTAATTATATGAGGCATTTTTTTCTCTCCTGTTATAGCTTTTACCGGACATTTTATGGCACAAATTGTACAGCCCGTACATTTTTCCGGGTCAATTTCATAGGTTAATAATTTTTTACAACTTTTAGCCGGGCATTTTTTATCGTAAATGTGTGCTTCATACTCGTGTCTAAAATATTTTATTGTAGTAAGAACAGGATTAGGAGCTGTTTGACCTAATCCGCAAAGTGAACTATCCTTAACCCGCATAGCCAATTCTTCCAATTTTTCAATATCTCCATCTTTTCCTTCACCTTCGGTAATTCGCGTAAGAATTTCAAGCATCCTTTTAGTTCCAATTCGGCAAAATGTACATTTTCCACAAGATTCTTTTTGAGTAAAATCGAGAAAGAAACGAGCAATGTCAACCATGCAAGTTGTTTCATCCATAACAACCATACCTCCTGAACCCATAATAGCACCAGTTGCATTAACAGATTCGTAATCAACAATAGTGTCGGCAAGATATTCGGGAATACATCCACCTGAAGGTCCTCCCAATTGAACTGCTTTAAACTTTTTGTCGTCCTGAATTCCACCTCCGAGTTTGTAAATAATATCTCTGATAGTAGTCCCCATAGGAACTTCAACCAAGCCACCATTTTTAACTTTTCCTGTTAGTGCAAAAACTTTAGTGCCTTTACTTTTTTCAGTTCCATATTTTGAATAAGCACCTGCTCCATGATAAATTATCCACGGAATATTAGAATAAGTTTCAACATTGTTAATATTTGTAGGTTTATTCCAAAGTCCTGATTCAGCAGGGAAAGGAGGTCGTTTTCGGGGCATTCCTCTTTCACCTTCAATTGAGGCAATTAATGCTGTCTCTTCTCCACAAACAAAAGCTCCTGCACCTTCTTTAACAAAAATATCAAGATTAAAACCTTTTATCCCAAGAATGTTTTCTCCCAAATATCCTTTATCTCTAGCTTGTTGCAAAGCAATATTCAATCTTTTAATAGCAAGAGGATATTCTGCACGGCAGTAAATAACGCCACTTGATGCTTCAATTGCATAAGCACCTATTATCATTCCTTCAATAACAGCATGAGGATCACCTTCTAATAAAGAACGGTCCATAAAAGCTCCCGGGTCACCTTCATCAGCATTACAAATTATATATTTTTCATCAGATTTATTATTGTTAGCAAATTTCCATTTTAAGCCAGTAGGAAATCCTCCTCCACCCCTTCCGCGTATTCCGGAATCAATAATTGTTTGAATAATATCTAAACGAGAAATATTTTTAGAAGGTATCATTTTCAAAGCCTTGTACCCATCACGACTTTCATATTCCTGAATATTTTCGGGGTCAATCAAGCCACAATGCCGTAATGCTATTTTTGTTTGTCCTTCGAAAAAACTATCATCTTTTGTTTTAAATTTATCACTTTTAACAATGTATTCTTTGATAGGTTTATTATTTCCAATGTGTTGTTCAAAAATTTCAGCAGCCTTTTCTTCGTCAATTTCACCATAAAGATAATATCCTGATTCATCAATTACTTCCACAAGGGGTTCCCTGAAACACATACCAACACAACTTGTCTTACTCAATTTGAAATCCGTTGTATTATCATTTTTCAATGTTTCAATTTTATCGAACACCTTTTTAGCTCCGGCAGCAATTCCACAACTTCCTAATCCAACAATAACTTTTGTGTTTTCCATATTTTTAATATTTTATTTTCGGCTTAATATTTTAAAAAGAGTTTTATGTTTCTATATGTATTTATTTATTCTTCTCTTCTCTTTTTATGTCTTTAATTACTTTTGATGCAATTTTTTTTGTTAGTTTTCCATAAGAATTATCCCCAACCATCATAACAGGAGCAAGTGAACAACAACCAAGGCATGCAACCGATTCGAGTGTAAACAATCCATCTTCAGTTGTTTCTCCATCTTCAATTTGTAGGATGTCTTTTATAGCATCTGATATAGCATCAGCATTTTGCACATGGCAAGCAGTTCCATGGCATACTTTAATAATATGTTTTCCGACAGGATTTAATCTGAACTGAGAATAAAATGTTACAACACCATACATATCGCTCAGTTTTAAACCTGTTTCTTTAGAAATTTTCACAATTACTTCACGAGGAATATATCCGTAAATATTCTGTACTCCTTGCAACAAAGGAATCATACAACCTTTTTTTCCTTTATATTTAGCGGTTAATGGATTAATCAAAGATAAATCAACAGCTTCCTGTATCATTTCTTTTTTTTCAAGTGTTACTCTTTCAATTCTCATATTATCAAAATTATATTTTGTGTGAAAATTATAAAAAAAAATTGTTTTAGAATAGGATAATAATAAATTTAATTTTTTAGAATATTTATTTTATTATAAAGCTCTGAACAACAAAAATTAAAGAAAATAAATTATCTTAAAAAAAATCAAAATAAAAAAGAGACTGTAAAAACAGTCTCTTTTTCTATCAAAATATATTTAAAAAAAATCTAAACAACACCCTGATCCATCATTGCGTTAGCAACTTTAAGGAAGCCAGCAATGTTTGCACCTTTAGGGTAATTAATAAATCCATCATCTTCAGTACCATGTTCAACACATTCCTGATGGATTTTTTTCATAATTTCATGAAGTTTAGCTTCAACTTCTTCAGCACTCCAATTCAATTTCATAGCATTTTGTGACATTTCTAATCCTGATGTTGCAACTCCACCTGCATTAGCAGCTTTTCCAGGAGCAAAAAGAATTTTATTTTGAAGGAATACTTCAATAGCTTCAGGAGTTGAAGGCATGTTAGCAGCTTCACAAACACATTTACAACCATTATTAATAAGGTTTAATGCGTCTTCTTTGTTAAGTTCATTTTGAGTAGCACAAGGTAATGCAATATCACATTTAACTTCCCAAGGATGTTTTCCCTGAACAAATTTAGCATTAGGAAACTCGTAAGAATATGGTTTTACGATATCATTATTTGAAGCTCTGAGTTCAAGCATATAATCAATTTTTTCTCCAGAAATACCATCAGGGTCATAAACATAACCATCAGGTCCAGATATGGTAATTACTTTAGCGCCTAATTCTGTAGCTTTTTTAACAGCACCCCATGCAACATTACCAAAACCAGAAATTGCAATTGTTTTGTCTTTTAATGTTTCATTTTTTGTTTTAAGCATTTCTTGAGTAAAATAAACAACACCAAAACCAGTTGCTTCGGGACGAACTAAACTTCCACCCCAATTAATACCTTTTCCTGTAAGAACTCCAGTGTGTTCACCTTTTAGTTTTTTATACATTCCATATAAGAAACCAATTTCTCTACCACCAACACCAATATCTCCGGCAGGAACGTCAGTTTCAGGACCAATAAATTTCCACAATTCTAACATAAAGGATTGACAAAATCTCATAATCTCAGCATTAGATTTTCCTTTAGGATTAAAATCTGAGCCACCTTTTGATCCTCCCATAGGAAGAGTTGTTAGGCTATTTTTGAAAATTTGTTCAAAACCTAAGAATTTCAAAATACTAAGAGTTACACTTGGGTGAAATCTTAAACCACCTTTGTAAGGACCAATTGCTCCGTTAAATTGAACACGGTAACCTCTATTAACATTAACTTCTCCATTATCACTTACCCATGGAACCTTAAATGTAAATATTCTATCAGGTTCGACAAGACGTTCAATAATGTTTGCAGCTTCGATTTGAGGATTTTCGTTTACTACTTCTTCAAGTGATTCAAGAACTTCATGAACTGCTTGTAAGTACTCTGTTTCGCCTGGATTCTTTCTTTCAAGTTCCAGCATTATTTTTTCTACGTTCATAACATTGAATTTATAAATTGTTTAATATTATTATAATAATTTGTTCTTATAAACTAAAAAAAATGTAATTTTTATTACTTATATTTCACTTAAAACCACTCAATCAAATTATTTATAATTTTTACAAATTTTCAGTTTATAAATGTTTTGCAAATTTAAATATATTATTAATATAAAAAATAAATATCCCTTTATTTTTTATTTTTTTAAGTTTTTTTCTATTAGTTATTTAAGCAATATTTATATAAATTAAAATTTAAGAGGAAACATGCTTTAAAAACTGATAATTATCAGAAATAAATAAAGATAAAATCATAAAATAAACAGAGTTTATTTATTGTACTCATTTAATATTTTATTTTTTTTCAATACTATCATATCGTAAATTATCTTTATCCAAATCAATATACATGGGAAAGCCTTAAGTGTGTATGGTTTCACAAATTCTTCACGCAAATATTTTGGAAAAATATCTGTGGGTGACAAAGATGTTATAATAAACGCAAATACAAAAAGAGCAATATTAATTTTATTTTTTTCACTTATTATAAACCATAAAGAAACACCAGCCATTGCAATAATAAAAGTTGGCGATTCAGCTTTATGATTAAAAATAACTACCCAAATCAATATAGAAGTTAAAGTTAAAAATCTGAAAGTGTAATTTTTATATTCTTTGATTCTATAAAATGGAATCAAAAAAACTACCGCCCCAATTAATACAATGAAAATTTTATTACCATTAAATCCAAACCATGAACTCAACCATCCCATAACTGAATATCCATAGGAAAAAGAATAGTCGTCAGTTAACATGTTCACAAAACTTGATATTAAAAATTTATATTGAATAAAATCAATAAAAATTAAAGGTATTGCCAAAATAAAGATTGACCAAAATGCCGAATATAGAATTAACTTCCATTTTTTAGGGTAAAAAAGAAATAATGCAAAACCAACTATTCCGAATAATTTTATAAACACCGAAAACACTATAAAAAATGAAGCAAAGAAATATTTGTCTTTTTCCAAAAAACAAAAGGATAAAATTATTAATCCGGCAATTAATGAATTTGATTGTTCATTTTGCATAGATGTCATCAGCTCAATCAAACAAATTACGAGGATTAATCCTTTTTTATAGTTATTTAGTTTTGGCAAATTGTAAACAGCAATCAATAGGACAAAAGCATTGAATATGTTCTATAGATTTAGTCCTATCCAATCAGGGAAAATTGCAAAAATTCGGTCTAATTGAAAAAACATGGTTGCTATTTTTTAAGTAATTCATTGATT
>CAYLPA010000066.1:0-13146 GCA_964385385.1 uncultured Saprospiraceae bacterium
GTTACACATTCCCCAGTGTTAATACAGTTGAAGAATTTTATGACCTTTCTGTTGTTGTTTGGGCTCAAAACACAACTACAAAAGAAGTGTATCAGGCTGCATGGTCATTTAAAACAGCAGGAATAAATAATAACAATAACTCTAATAATGGAATTATCAGTTTATTTCCAAATCCTGTTAGTTCTTCTGCTTTTGTCAAATATGTTGTGAACAATAATCAGAATGTTGAAATAAATGTTTACAATGTTTTAGGAGAAAAAGTTTATTCTGATAAAAAAGGAGTCTTGCAAAATGGAATTCACACATCGGAAATCAATTGTGAAAACCTTGAAAATGGTTTTTATATCTTAAAATTAGCTATTGGAAATACTGTATTTCTTGAGAAAATGAATGTTTTAAACTAAGAATATTAACACGTTAAGAATAATTTACTGCATAAATTTAATAAATTTTTAAAAATACATTCCTATTTCTCTTTAAGTTTATAAAAAAAAATTATTTTTGCTGTAAATAATAAATGTAGAATTCATTTAATAATAATTAAAATTAATTTCAATTAAAACAAAAATCTATGAAAAAAATTACTTTATTCACATTGATGTTATTTTTATCATCAATAATTTTTGCACAATACAGTGCAAATAACTATTCTGAAAGTTCTCCAAATGCCTCTTCTACTATTGAAAAAGGAGCAAAAGGAGCATGGCAAGTACAATTTAACTACGATGTTAGCAATCAAAGCTATATTGCAGGTGCTGAGTGTGATGGCAATTATTTTTACTCAACAGTATGGAGTACAACATCATCAAATGCCGGTTATATTTATAAATATAGTATAACAACTGGTGTTTTAGTTGATAGTTTTACTATCGCAGGAGTTCTTGGACTTAGAGACCTTGCATATGATGGAACTTATTTTTATGGTGGTAAATCTTCCAACCTTATCTATAAAATGGATTTTGATACAACTGCACCATATTTGGTTGGAACTATTGCTTCTCCAAGTGTTACAGTAAGAAATATTTGTTATCAACCTAACAGCGATGCTTTTTGGGTAGGAAATTGGGATACAGATTTATCATTAGTAAGCAAAAGTGGAATGGTTATCAGAACTATCCCTTCTGCCACTCACGGTTTAACAAGCAATTATGGAACTGCCTATGACACTATTACTCCAGGAGGTCCTTATATTTGGAGTATTTCAGCTACAAGTGCATCTAATACAACTATCACTCAAATTGATGCAACAACCGGCTTACCAACAGGAATAACTCATGATTGTACCTCAGATATTTGTATACCCGGAGATCTTGGTGGAGGACTTTGGATTGAGCCAGGTATTATTACCAGTACAGCTACTTTAGGTGGTCTGATTCAAAACGAAAAATTGTTTGGATATAACCTTGCATCTGTTGTCCCTGACTCATTTGACATTGCTGTAAACACTATTGATGTAAATCCATTAGTTCCAATTGGAAATGCTGTTACTATTGATGGCGAAATTAATAACATGGGTCTTATAACAATAACAGCATTAGATTTACATTATAGAATTGATGGTGGCACTGTTAATACTGATAATTTATCAGGATTAAGTATTGCTCAAAACGCAACATATAACTATGCTCATACAACAACATGGACACCAACAACTGGAGCACATACAATTGATGTTTGGGTAAGCAATCCTAATGGTCATGTTGATCAATTTACAGCTAATGATTCATTATCTACATCAGCAACAGGATATGATCCTTCAAGTGCTGTTCAAAGAATTCCATTACACGAGTGTTTTACAGCTTCAACATGTGGACCATGTAATGCCGGAAATGCAAATTTAAAATCTATATTCAATGCTAATCCTAATAAATTTACTTGTGTTAAATATCAAACAGCTGGGCCAGGTACTGGTGACCCATATTATACTGCTGAAGGTGGTTCCAGATCAACTTATTACAGTAATCAATATGTACCATGGATATATGTTGACGGTGGATATAATTGTAACTCCAACTATTACACATCAACATTATTAAATGATGCTTATGCAGTACCTTCTTTTATTGATATCACTGCATCTTATCAGGTTGTTGGACAAACTGTTTCTGTTTATGCTACTGTTGACCCAAAAATTAGTTTCCCAAGTTCCAATATAAAATTTCATGTTGCAATTATTGAAAATAAAACAACTAAAAACAAAAAGACCAATGGAGAAACTGAGTTTAATTATGTAATGAAAAAAATGGTTCCTAACGCAAATGGAACAAATATTGGAACTCTAACTGCCGGCACAGCTTTTAACTTCGACGGACATTATGAATTTAAAGGTTCTTACAGACTTCCAAACAGTGCTCAGGATCCAATAAACCACTCTATTGAACATTCTGTTGAAGAATTTTCTGATTTAAATGTTGTTGTTTGGGTACAAAACACTTCAACAAAAGAAGTTTTTCAATCTGCATGGGCAACCAACAATGTAGGAATTAATAATCAAGCAAGTAAAAACGGAATAATCGAATTATTCCCTAATCCTACAAATTCTCAGGCTTATGTAAGATATCTACTAGCTGAAAATCAAAATGTAAATATTAAAATTTATAATATTCTTGGCGAAGTTGTTTATTCTGAAAATAAAGGATATGAAAATTCAGGATATCATACTGCAGTTTTAGATGTTAACAATTTTTCCGAAGGTTTATATATTGTAAAACTCACTGTCGGAAATAATATATTTACAAAAAAATTACATATAAATTAGAATAAATTTATAATTTCAAAAAAAACGGTTAGGCAAAAAAGTTTAGTCGTTTTTTTTTTATAAAAAGTGTTAAATAAATTAGTTCGTATAATAAATTTTATATTTTTGCTAAAAATAAAATTTTTGCACAGTTTTTGCAATAGAATGAAATTATAATAAAAATAAAACATTATGAAAAAAATATTACCTCTGCTTGGCTTTATTTATTTATTAACAATAACAGCCTTTACACAAAATCTTTCATTATCTACCAGCTCAGGCGCAATGAATAATGGAGACACTCTTGCAATCTATGGAGACTCGACAACAATAACTATGAAATCTCATATTTTGGTTACAAATAACAATACTGTTAGTATTCCTGTTAAAGTAAAAAAAATAGAAAATTATATTGTTGCAGGTTCTCAAAATTATTTTTGCTGGAGTGCATGTTATAGTCCATCAATTTATGTTTCTCCCGATTCAATCATTATTAATGCCGGAGCAACTATAAATAATTTTGATGGCGATTATGTTACAAATTCAACAATAGGAGTTACAACAATAACTTACGTTTTCTTCAATAATGAAGACCCTAACGATACTGTAAGTGTTGTTGTAGAATATCATGTAACGGGAGTTGGAATTAAAGAAGCTAAAACAAAAGAAATTAAATTTTCTAATCCTTATCCAAATCCTTCTGACAATTTTACTTCTTTCGATTATTTATTACCTAAAACAACAAAATATTCTAAAATTGTTATCAGGAACATTTTAGGCACTGTTGTAAAAGAAGTTAAGATTTTTAATAAAAAAGGAAATATTAAACTATCAACTGAAGAGCTAACTGATGGAATTTATTTCTATTCAATTATAGTTGATGATAATATATTTATTACAAAAAGACTTATTGTAAGACATTAATTATAATTATTTACCAATAGCTTAAAAAGATTTATTTAAAGTAATTATTTACCAGCTCCTGATTTTTATCATAAATTCTTTCTCAATTCATCTTTGCCCTGACCCTAAAGGGAATCAGAATTGAGAAAGAATTTATTAATTTGTTAATATCTACTACAATTTCATCAAATTAACAATTTGAGTAAATCAGCTTACTGTAAAATCATCCTTTAGGAACGAGGAAAAATTTTACAGGAAGATGATTTACGGTTTTAAATAACGAACCTGCTAAATAGTTACTATTTAAACTCATTTTAAAAAATATACAAAAGGCTGACTAATATAGTCAGTCTTTTTATTTTACAATACTTTAATTAGCTCAGAAAAAAAATTATTTGCTGTAACTTCCTTTTTATTAATTCGTCACATAATAAAATTATTTATTATGAAAAAATTCCTACTCTTTACAGTTCTAATTTATATTTCCATACCTACAACTTTTGCACAAAGTCTAAATCCTTCAGATGAACATTTAAATACAATTGCCAAGAATTCCAAGCATATAAACCGGGCTGACTCATCAATAATATCAAAGGAATGTGATAATGATATAAAATTTTTCAACGCTTATCCTAATCCTGCAAATTCTTATATCATTTTTAATTATTCGTTTCCACCTTCAATAAATAATGTTAGAATTGAAATTCGAAATATATTGGGGTTTGAAATTCGTAAAAATAAACTAAGCAGTGGCACTGATAATTATCGATTAGAAACAAAAAGATTAAATGATGGAATTTATTTCTACTCTGTTTTAGTTAATGAACAAGTTTTGACAACAAAAAAATTTATAATAAAACGTTAATTAATTAACAGATGCTCTGTAAGCTGAAATATTTATCATCTCAAGAGATACATTTTCCCAAACTCTTTTGTAAAATATTGACTTGCCGATGTTTGATTTTTCTCAATCTCTTTTCCTTTGATATTCGTAATAATCCTGTACAAATAAATTCCGTTAGCAAGCTGATCACCAAACTGGTCTTTACCGTCCCAACCATATTGTGTAATATTTCTTCCAATATGAATTGTTCCAAGTTCATCAAGATGAATTTCTCTGACAATTTTCCCGGTTATTGTCATAATTTGAATTTTAAGATAGGTAGGAATTTCAGAACCAGTTAAAGTAAAAACAAAACGTGTGTTTGTTGAAAAAGGATTAGGCCAATTAAGAATTTCTGTAATTGTTGATTTATTTATTACTTTAAAATTAATATTATAATCCGTTTTTCCTGATTTGTTGTAAGATTTATCTGTTGCCTGAATAATTAATTTATAAGTGCCGTCTAGTGGAAAATCAGCTTGATATTCAATTTTACATGTTTTGTTTGATGCAGAGGCAGGAATGAATCTCATAATTTCTTTTCCTGCTTCTTGAAAATATATTCTTTCAGAGTTTTGTGAACCCGGTGAAACCAAATAGATTCTAAAAGATGCTGTATCTTCAATATTTTCCATTAGAAGAAATTCATTTTCATCGTTCAGCATTATTTGAATCATCGGCTTTGATGAAACAATATCACCATCAAGAATATGAAAACCATCAAAAGTAACATCCATAATAGGATTTGTTTTATCAGACTTTACATAAAAATAAACCTCACCGATATTATTAATATGATATTGTTCAAACTGGTCATTATTAGGATTGACTTCAATCCACAAACTATTAAGCCCTGTCAAACCAATTGTTGAAGCAGAAACTGTATCAATTAAAATATGTCCGCTTGGGTGTTTTTCTTTTCTCTTTGTTACTAATGGATGTATATTTCTGTCTTTGTCAACTATCCAATAAGTTATAAGCAAACTGTCCATATCAAAGTCGCTTATATTATGAGTAGCTACCGAAAAAACTATGCTGTCACCTTCATAAACTGTATCTTTATAGAAATAATAATGTGCTGAAGGGTCAAGAGCAGTTTCGGGAGCACTATAATACATCACCTGCCATCTTTTTAATTGTGGCGGAGTTTTAACATGTATTGATGATGTGTCTTTCATAAATGCTACCAACTTCAGATAGGGATAAACAGCAGCATCAATTCTTTTATCTAAATTATTAATATCGGTAGAATCAGGTGGAAGCCCACTAATAATTGTGTCTTCAATCCCTGATGTTTTTATGCCAATCACACTTAGGCTAACAATATCTGATGAAATAGGTTCAACGCTTTTTTGTTCCCAATGCAAGGAAATCCATTTTCCTGATGGTCCTATAACTTCAGATTCGATAAAGCCTTCGTCCCATTTTGTTTTAATGCTATCGTTAAGCATTATTACTGAATTAGTAGTACTTCCGACAACTTCATTAGCAGTACCAATAGCAGAACCTTTTCTTCCATAAATAATATAAGAATTATCGTTTTGAATAGTATGAATTAATGCACTGCCAATTGATTCAAATGCTTGATACATGCTACTTGTAAAGTTTTCAGCATTATGATTTTGCATACTGTAGGCAAGAACATAATATCCATTAGGAATTGTGTCAATAAAATTTTCTATTTGCTCAAACCACCACGATTGCGGATGTTGTAAAGTGTTTGCCCAACCCAAAGTATTATTAGTATAAAAATCAAAAGTTGTAAAAGGATATCCTGCACAATGCACATTATTATAAGGTCCGTAACCACCTCCAACATTATTACTCACCCATGGCTCAGCATTAATAGTATCAAAGACCGCAAAATTAAGACCTACAAAATTGGGCCATTGATTCAGACAAGTCCAAACTCTCATTACATCTGTATTTATTTTAAACCATACATCATTCCAAGGAATATTCGGATATACTCCGGTTTGAACATTAATTGTTTTAACAACATTAATAAATTCAAATTTTCGTTGAGGTTTATTATAATTTACAAATTGATATTTGTCATTTTTAAACTGATTGAAATGAGCTTGAGCCCATCCTCTTCTGTTATTAATATGTTGAAATGAGTTTTCTTTCCAGTTATATGAATTTGTTGAAGAAGAATCAATGCTAACTCTCCAAAAATACACCATGCTATCAGTTAAAGTAATCGGTGGTGTCCACGTAACTATTCCTCCTGAGTGATTTATTTTTTCTGATAATTTAAAAGGGCTATTAAAAGAGTCGATTGTATCAATTTCAAAAACGTAATCTTTGTTTCCCGAAAAAGGATAGCTTGTTGAAGTTTTAAGAGTTACTTGTGAATTTGGAACAATAGCGTATTTGTAGGGATATATAGGAATAATATCAGCCGATTTTATAAAAACTTCTATTAATACAGAATTATTTGTTTCTGATATTTCATCAATATCATTATAAGAATCAAGAGTAACTTTTATGGAATTTATACCAATGCCATCAGAGTGATTTACTGGTAAAATGAAAGAAATTGTATCAATAAAGTGAGTTGCCCTAATCTTTTTCAAATAAGTTTCTTTTGTTAATCCGTCAGGCAGGGTACGTTCAACTTCTACAATGATTGAATCGTTTACTGCCATTCCAATATTAGTGGAAATAACATTTAATTCAAAAGAATCAATTTCGGTTGTAACATTGTAAGGATTAGAATATATTTTTGAAGAATTAATAAAAAAATCGGGTTTTGGCTGATAATTAAGAATTACTCCCGGATCCCCGTGCAAAACCATTTCAAGACAAACTTCTTTAATATTTGAATCTGGTAATTGAATAGCTCTAATTGTTTCTTTAATTGATTTACCTATAGGTTCCCCGTAATTCTTACTGCTAATATTTTTATAAAATTCTGATGAGAATACATTTAGCGATATTGAAACAGCTTTTGTAATTGAAGCTAAATATCCAATAACTCCCTTGTTTTGTATCAAAACAAATTCTTCACTCGAACAAACTCCGGTTCCAAAAATATCTCCAGCAAAGCAAGAATTTGCTAATAAGAATGGGTATTTCCCGTAATTTTGATATTGTGATGGATGGTCAATGCTAATATCAAAGCCAATGCCGGCAGCATGTCCGAAAAATGTCATTAACGATACACCATTATTGATATAATACTTTATTTCGTCTGATAAATTAGTTTGTATAGGGGCAGTAGAGTTTTTAAAATATCGAATCACATTCCCTCCGAACAATGTATCTTCAATAGTAATTTCATACTGACTCAAATAATATTTGAATATATCTTGCTCCGGTTCTGTTGTTCCTCCACCAAAATGCATAATTCTTTTCATCCATTCATCAGGAGTTTTTTGTGCCAATTCATATTGCTGTACTTTATCAAGATAAATATTGACATCATTAGGTGTTTTAGCACTTAATCTTCCTGTGCTAATTGCCGGTTGCCATAATGTATCTATAATTCCACAGCTTAGAAGAAAATCAGAAGGCGGATTACCAAAAGTTGGTACAAGAGTATTTGAAAAATATGTAGAATTGTTTCGATAAATGTCGGCAGTATATGATTTCCCAATTAAAAAAAGATGTTCAATTGTATCAGTAAAATTAACAAGAGCATAACGAATAAAATTTCTTATTGCCAAAGGATTTTTGCTTATGCCGTATGAAAATTGTTCGTAAAGGTCATCAATATCAATTAATAAAGTTTTATAACTTCCGCCGGCAATACTTTTTCTGTATGTTTCATAATTAACAACTTCGTTCCATAGGATTTTATGAGTGATAAAAATATAATTGGAATTAGCATTATTTCCTGTAATAAAATCTTTAAACTGATGAAGATTTGTCTGATTTGAGGACACAGGCAATAATGTTGTTACTACTGTTATTTGTCCATCGGATGTCAGATAACATTCTTTTTCTCCACCTGAATTTGGAATAAGCATTTGAAAATTACCACTATTTTGAACTACTTTAATTCTTTTATGGTTAGTAATATCATATAAATGAGCATCTCCAGTTGTAACATTAAAATTGCTAATATCTAAACGGGATTTTGACTGAGTAGCATCAGGAACAGTAAAATAAAAAGATGAAGCATTGCCAAGGTTTGGAGTATGGGGATATTTTATTGAAATATATGAAACAGTATTTCTTGCAGCTCCGCTTCCAATATCATTTACAGATGTAAAAACAAAAGGAGTTGATGAAGTTCCGAGGCTAGATGTTGACACAGAATAATTAAATTTGTGTAAACCATAACCTTCATATAATGTATCCTTTGTCAAACCTACAAATTCAACTTTTAGATGATGGTCGGGAGAGGTGCTTGAATAGTTTGATTCACTAACAACAACATATTTAACATTGGCATTGGTTCCTGAAGTGTAGGCATTTGAAGTATTGATATTTTTTGTTTTTGTATTCCCCAATGAAAAAGCAGCATCAAACCAACCTTCTGCTTCAGTATATTCAGGGTCAGCAACTCCATAGCTATTTGTTTCGCCCATAAAATAATCAGAGGTGTAATCTTCTCGGGAAACATAATAAAAATAGGATGCAGGAGTAAACGAACTAAAATTAATATCATTCTCAGGAGTCATTCTATTATTAACAATTGATGTGTTCCATGTTAAATAATAGGAAGCAGTATCACTAAACAAACTATGATTTGGATTTGGTTGATTTGAAGAATTACCATAAAGTACTTCATCTAACCAGCCATCATTTTTTTTAGCATAAAATTCAATAAAATCATTTGTGTTAAAAACTCCGTCATTTTCACCTTCAACGTAAATGTATTGTTCTGTTCCGCGAGAAAATATTTGGAAATTTTGTGGGTTTATTGTGCTAACAGGGACTCCTGCATTTAATAATGTGCTGTAATTTATTCGGAATGTTCCGTTTTGATGAATATTTATTTTATAATATTGTTGTGAATAATTAATCCATTCATTCCCATAATTCTGAGAAAACAACAAGGTAGGTAGAAAAATAAATAATAGAGGGTATATTTTTTTTTTCATACGATATTTTTTTATTTGCAAAAATTTAATCCGAAACACTTGGACTTGCACCTCTCTTGTTAATATTCACTTTTAATGAAAAAACATTTGAATAAAGAGCTATTGAACTATTTCCAATATCAGTAAGTGCATAATCAATAGTAACAACATTTTTAATATTAATACCAATTCCTAAGTTTGGCTGAAAGGTAGTAATTGTTTCATCGTTCATATTAGTCTCATCTTGTATGTTTCCAATTCCGGCACGAAGGAAAACAAAATTGTTATATCCGATTTCCAAACCCATGTGTGGGTCAATACTTATTGGGTCACCTTTAATTAAAACATTTCTTTTTTTGTCGGTAGTTAAATCAAAATCAACTTCAAGGAGTGTAGTAAATTTCTTAGAAATATTAAATTTACGAGCTACTCCAAATAATAATCGAGGCATTGTTATTTCCATAGAATTTTCGGGGATTTCATTACCGGTTTGAGAATAAACCTCTATCATATTATCATTAAGATTATAGTTCCAGGCGTTGAAGGTTGAAGTAATATCTTTTGCTGTTAGTCCAAAATTCCATTTTCCATAATCATACTGAGCTCCAACATCTAATCCAAATCCCCATGAATTTGCAAAATCACCAACAACACGACGAATAACTTTAACATTTACACCATAACGAAAACCTTCAATTTTGGTCTTGCGGGCATAAGAAAAAATGAAAGCATAGTCGGCAGCAGAGAAAGATTTTATTTTGTCGTAATTAACATTTCCTTCACTATCTATTAGTTCCGATGTATCTGGAATTTTATCAACGCCAAAACGAATAAAAGAAATTCCAACAGTGCTTGTAGCATCAATGCGAGCTGATAATGAACCATAATCGTATTTTGCAATTCCTGCAAAATATTCCGAGTGCATCAATACTAATTGACGGTCAGATTTTATTAATGATAAACCTGCTGGATTCCAATAACCGGAGGTAACATCATCTACACTTGCAACTACTGAATTTGACATCCCTAAAGCACGTGCTCCTACGCCAATTGCAAGAAATTCGTTACTGTATTTGGGAGATTGGGAAAATGACACTATTGTAAAACACAATAAACCTATTAATAAAATTATCTTCTTATACATATAAAATATTTTTACTTTTAAATGACTGTTAAACGTATATTATGAAAACATTAGTATAATCATTTGTAAAAAAACATATAAAAGTACATATTAATAAAATAAAAATAAAAAAAATTAATATTTTTTTGAGTTAAGAATTGCGTTTGCCTTACTTACGGAAATTTTATTTTTTCCTTTAAAGGCAACAATAAATGCATCCTTAAATCCTTTGCTTCTTACATCTTTAAGTGCAATTTGTGTTTCAGCAAAATCTTTATAATGCCCTGAGAAATATTTGAAGTGCCCATTTTGTGTTATTTCATAAAAAATATCAGGGATATAATTTAACTGAGCTGATGTTTTGATTTTACTAAAAACTCCTGCTCTTATTGTAAAAAAAATATCGGAGTTTGGAATTAATAATTTTGAAGGGGGGTTTATTTTAATAGTATCTATTGGTTTTGGTGTTGATTTTTTTTCTTCGACAAAAATTTTAGTAGTGTCAACTAGAGTTTGGTTGATTAATGTATCTTCAATTGTAGCAATAGCAATTAGGCTATCTTTTATTAAAGATTTTGTTATAATTGTTTTTTGTGTATCAGGAAAAAATTTTAGAGTATCATTATTTTCCGGAATCATTGCAAGAATATTAACTTCAATAGAATCCTGTTTTGAAATGGAAGTATCAATTTTAAAATCATCTAATTTATTGGCTACAATCAATGTATCATTATTTATTTTATTTTCATCAACAATAATTTGAATATCGTTTTTATTAATTGATTCTATTAAATCTGAGTATGATTTGTTTAAATTTAATTCATCTACTTCTTTTAATAATTTAATAATGTTTTGATATTTGTTTTGATTTGAATTTTCGTTTTGTTGTGAATTAAAAACTTCAGAAAGGTTTCCCATAATAAAATTGAAATCCGAAGAATTAATTTCATATAAAAATATCTGGTCATCTTCACAATTTCTAACAGAAGAAAAATAAGCGTTATTTATTTCAGAGCCTGAAACAAACAAAATATCATCAAAAGGAGAGTTAATCGGAAAGTTCAAATTTATTGGTGAAATCCATACATTTTTTGTTGAATCAAAATTAGATATAAAGATATCATAACCTCCCATTGAATTATGACCTTTCGAACAGAAATATAGAGTCTTTTCGTCGGGTGTAATAAAAGGATAATCATCGTCAAAAGAAGTGTTTATTGTTGTGTCAAGTTTTTGTGGTGTTGACCATTTTCCGCCAAGTTCAAGAGATGATTTGTAAATATCCTTTCTATTAGTAATTTTTTTTCCATAACTTGAGAAATAAAAAGTTTGTTGATTATTAGAAAAAAATCCAAAGCTTTCTTCGTTTTTTTCAATATCAATTTTTGATTTTAATTCTTTCGGAACCATTCGAAAATCTCCAGCCATACCAGTCAAATCATAAACCTTGAAAAAATCGTTTTTTAAGATTTTCATTTTCTTTAAAGCAACATAATCCCAAATGGTATCGAGCAGATTAATCGCATCTTGATTTATTTTAATATTTTTCTCTATTGCAAATTGTTCAATGGCAAATTCATTTGCCTTTTCTTTGAATTTTTCAAAGGAAACAATTGCTTCAGGAAAACGATAATTCAAGTGATATGCTATACCGAGATAATAATAAACATCAATTTCTTCAGTCATTTTTTCGGCTGCAAATTCCAAATATTTTATTGTTTTGTTATCTGCGTGCATTTTACAAGACAAAGCACAAACACCGTAGCGATAATTATAAAGTGGGATTTCAGGTTTAAGCTCAAGCAAACGAGAATATTTCGATAAGGCATGCAAATAATCTTTTTTTACGAAACAATCATTTGCCTTACTAATTAGCTCAGATTCTTGTTCTTTAATATCCTGTGCTTGAACAATACAAGGGAAAAAAATATAAAAAAACAAAATGACAAATAGATATTTATAAAAACTTTTCAAAATAAATTATTCTGTTAATTAATACAATTTAATATTTATAATTATTTTTTTTGATTACCTAAAAAACTTGCAAGCAATGAGAAAAGCAATTAGCTTTTTGAAATTCCAACATAATTATTATTTAGCTTTTACAAATATATTTATTTTCATGAAATAAATCAGAAAAAATCCAAGAGTTATATCCTGATTAATTCATGCGTTTATTTTTGTCCTAATCAAGGCGTCAAAGTCTGAAGCTGTATTCTCATACTGCAAAGGGTTTGTAACGAAGAGTAGGGCAAAAAGAAACGCACCTTTGGTGAAAATTGAAAAATATTTTTTCAAGATGCATTCTTATAATGTATTGATTTATATTTAAATAAAACAAAAATTAAAATTTTATGAACTAATCAGGGTAGATATTGTTGGGCAATAAAAAAAAGGATTAACCTATTTTTAAATATGTTAATCCTTTTGAATTGTGACCCAGAGAGGATTCGAACCCCCAACCCTC
>CAYLPA010000067.1:0-6331 GCA_964385385.1 uncultured Saprospiraceae bacterium
AAATCAAGAGTCAAAAAAACATAGATGAATAACTGCATCAATAAAAAAATTAATACAAAATATCTTGTAATAATTATTTTCTTAATTATTTCAACAGCTTTATCTGCACAAAAAATTAAGAAAATAAAGATTCTTAATGCAGATAAATTCACCTACAGCAAAGAACTCGAAATTGATGCCCGTAGATTAATCGGGGATGTTGCTTTTCAACATGAAGACACTTATTTATATTGCGACAGCGCCTATCTATATATCAAAACAAACAATATTGATGCCTTTGGAAATATTCATATAAAGGCGAGTGATTCTTTGGACATTTACGGCGACACATTAAATTATGACGGCAATACAAAAATTGCTAAACTTAAAAATAATGTCAGGTTGATTGATAACCAAATCAATCTTTCTACCGACAACATGATTTATGACCTCAATAATAATATCGGAAGTTATTTTTCGGGAGGGAAAATTATTGATGAAAATAATATATTAACAAGCAAGATAGGTCATTATTATTCCGACAATAAAGAATTTTTCTTTAAAGATAGCGTGGTACTTATCAATCCTGAATACATAATGAATTCAGACACTCTGAAATATAATACCATTACTGAAATCTCATACTTTTATGGGCCTTCAACCATCACCAGCGACGATAATTTTATTTATTGTGAAAATGGCTGGTATAATACAATCAGCGATATTTCTCAATATAATAAAAATGCTTATTTGCGTAATGATGAACAAACTTTATCCGGAGACAGCCTTTACTACGACAGAAACTTAGGTTTTGGAAAAGCCTTTTTTAATGTTGTAATGATTGATACAGTGCAGAATATTATTCTTAAAGGTCAATTTGCCGAGTATATGGAAGAAACCGGAAATTCATTGATAACAGATAGTAGTGTTGCAATCATTGTTGACGAAAAAGATTCATTGTTTTTGCATGCTGATACTCTGAAAATGCTTTTTGATAGTGCAAAAGCCGGCAAGACTTTATTTGCATATTACAAAGTGAAATTTTTCAAACAGAATTTACAAGGCATGTGTGATTCTCTGGTTTATGATTTTAAAGATTCACTAATTAAATTAATTGAAAAGCCTTTAATATGGTCAGATAAAAATCAATTGTCTGCCGAATATATCGAATTGAGGCTTAGCGATAATAAGATAAAAACTATGTTGCTCCAAAAATCTGCTTTTCTTGTAGAACAAGACGATTCAACACAATTCAACCAAATTAAAGGAAAAGAAATGACAGGGTATTTTAATGATAACAAATTGAAAAAAGTTTTGGTTCAGGGAAATTCAGAATCGGTTTATTTTGTCAGAGATGAAAATAAATTTTTAATTGGTGTCAATAAATCCGTTTCAAGTAACCTAACTATCTATTTGAAAAACAATGAAATTCACTCCATACTATATTTAACAGAACCCATTGCAACATTAACCCCTCTTAAAGAACTTTCTAAAAATGAATTAATACTAAAAGGATTTTTTTGGGAAATAGAAAAAAGGCCAAAAAACAAATTTGATATTTTCAGGTGGTAGAAATATTATGATTCTCCTGAATTTCTTTTGTAATTCTTACAAAATCATCAACACTCAATTGTTCCGGTCTTTTGCTAAAGATTTCCTGTTTTAAGATTTCCTGTGATAGATTAAATGTTTTTAATCCATTTCGAAGAGTCTTTCTTCGAACACCGAAAGTTGATTTAACAATTTTCTTAAAAAGCACTTCATCGCAATCAAGTTTTTCAACATTATTTCTTTTA
This sequence comes from uncultured Saprospiraceae bacterium, assembly GCA_964385385.1. Taxonomy (GTDB): domain Bacteria; phylum Bacteroidota; class Bacteroidia; order Bacteroidales; family CAYLPA01; genus CAYLPA01. The sequence continues at coordinate 1,776 of CAYLPA010000067.1, forward strand.
ACACGAATTACCGCAGATTTTACTTTTGGCGGGGGAGAAAACACAGTTTCACTTACAGTAAAAAGATATTCTATGTCATAATATGCTTGCAATAAAACGCTTAAAATTCCAAATTTTTTAGTTCCGGGATTTGAAGCAATTCTTTCTGCGACTTCTTTCTGAAACATTCCAACAACTTCTGTAACAAGATTTCTATTATCAATAATTTTGAAAAGTATCTGACTTGAGATATTGTAAGGAAAATTGCCGATTATATTAATTTTATCGTCAAAGAAATTTTTAATGTCAAATTTTAAAAAATCTTCAGAAATAATGTTTTTTTCAATTTCAGGAAAATGACTGTGAAGATATTCAACAGATTCTTTATCAATTTCAATTACATAAGTTTCAAAATCATTATTAGCAATAAGATGCTTGGTGAGAATTCCCATACCCGGTCCTATTTCCAGAACATAACGAGTTTGTGATGAAAGCATATTAACAATTTTTTTTGCAATATTATCATCATTAAGAAAATGCTGACCAAGATATTTTTTTGCTCTTACTGTCACCTTATAATTGTTTATTCTGTTATTTAATTGAAAACGAAAATATCTAAATATTCAATAAATTCCAAATAGCAAAACACAAATAGCAAATAAAATACAAATTCCAAACTTGTCCGACTGGATGTTTAAAAAACTAAAACAAAACAAGTGCTTAATCAATGTAATTTATTAATATTTATCATTTTAAAACTTATTGGTTTCATGCTCAATATTTACATTTCGGTTTTTAATATATAAATAGTTTTGAAAATTAATTATTGATAAATTGAAAATTATTTGTTTTTTGTTATTTGTATTTTGTTTTTTATACTACATTCTCAGTATTACCTAATAATGTAATCTTTATAATCTATTCTACATTATGAAAAAATTATTCTTCATCTGACATCTCGCTTTTTTTTGTTTTCTCTCTTAGAATTCTAAATCTCTTTCTTGCTTCAACTGTGTATAAACTTCCCGGAAAATTTGTTATTATTTGCTGATATAATTCCATAGCCTTCCCTGGCTTTTGAAATTGATGCTCATTAAGTTCAGCGAGTTTAAACAAAGCGTCATCGGCAAGAATGTCCCATGAATAATTATTTGTAATTTTTATCAAATAATCAGCTGCTTCCTCATATTTCCCTTTCTTTATCATTACCTCGGATTTCTTGAAAAGAATTTCATCCTGCAGAGGATGAAACAAAAAATCTTTAGCAATGGAATCAAGAACAGCTAAAGCTAATTCATCTTTGTTTTGAAAAACCAACAAATCAGCTTTTGCAAATTTTTGCAAAGGAATTAACGAGCTATCAGAATCAATATTATCGCTTATCAACAATGCTAAATCCATTGCATCATTAGCAATTAGTTTTGAAGTAGCAGCTTTCAGCACATCAAGTTGAGTTTTAGCCCAATTAAATTCGCCGATATAATAGGATAGCTTTGCATTTTTGAATTTTGCAAGATGACCGATTGGTTCATTTTTAAAAGCTTTTTCAACCTGTGAATACAATAAAGTTGCTTCCCAAACTTCGCCTGACATCAGAAAAATATCAGCTAATTCAATTTTACATAAAACTGTCTCATGCTTAGGTGCATTTTTATAATTTATTGCTTCCTGCAACAACTTAATTGCTTCGTCGGTTTTGTTAAGATAAAATGCCTGCATGTGAGCAAGATTTTTCAATATTGGCAATATACTGGCATCTTTGCCCAATTCATCAATTGTTGAATTAAACTCTTTTTCAAGCTCAATAAGTTCTGCTTTAGTAAAATTTGTTGTGGTGGTTATCTTTAAATATTTTACATCCAATAACCTGATTTTACTACTTAGATATAAAAAATTATTTTCACCTTTTTTTATTACATAATTATAGGCATCAATTGCAACATCATAATCTTTGTTGGCAGCTATTAAACTTGCAAGCTGAAAAACACTTTCGCCTTCTTCGTTATATCTTTTATCAAGTGATTTTGCTTGTATTAGTGCCAATTTGAAATCTTTTTTCTGAATAGAAAACCACAAAAGCATTTCAGGATAAACCAGATTAGATGGATGTTTTTGAACCTTGTCCAACAACACATTTCTTAATGCTTCACTTGTATTATTGCTTATATCTTCGCTAATAATTATTTGCAATTTGCTTTGAACATTTTGAAGATAAGAAACATTAAAATCAAGAAGCTCAATATACTCATTCATCATTTTTTGATAATCACCTTTTTTCTCATAAATTTCTGCAAGTTCAAAATTAAAAGGGTAAGTTTTCTTAAGTATTTTTCTTCCTTTCTGATAGGTTTTTATTGCATATTCTTGTTCATCTCTTACAAGAAAATCATTGGCAAGGTCAATAACATTTTGTTGTTCGGATTTTAATTCTTTAATAGCTAATTCAAACTGTTTTTTTGCTTTATCGGGACGCTTTGCTTTATTATAAACATAACCTAATTCAACAATATATTTTTGAGAATCTTTATTTAACCTCCCTTGTTTTTTTACAATTTTTTCAGCTTTTTTAAAATCTTTAAGCTCTATCAAACAATTTAAATAATAGGAATAATAAAAAGGAGTTGGCTTTTTGTTATATAAATTTTCATAAATAACAACTGCCTTGTCAAATTCGCCAGTGCTATAATAATGAGCTCCAAGTTTTTCATCATTATCAAAATCTGAAGTTGATTTTTCACTATTAATTTGAGAAAAAGCAGGGATTACAGTATAAAAAAGAAAAGTTAAAAGAATAATATTTTTTGCAAGTTTTAACATTCAACTATTTAGTGTAATTATTTTTATAATACTCAATCATATTGTTCATTAATGGAGTGAGCGAATCGTACTGTGTGATTTCAAATTTTGCATTATCAATAAGAAAATTAGTTCTTTGGCTAAGAGAATTAATTATTTCGGTTTCATCCAAAAGATATTTGTTAAAATTTTCTTCATCAACAATATTATTTTTAATATCACTTTCTAAGTTTTTCAATTGTGTTCGCGAAAGATTAATTTCTTCTTTTATTTTATCATGCTGCTTAACGTATGCTTTTAAGCCGGATTTTATATTCCCATATAAACAAATTGTTGTCCAATTTTCATCTCTGACATCGGGGAACACTTCGTTGAATTCGTTGATTACTTCAAAATATTCATTATACGTTTTCATAACCAAGTTTGAATCAATCTCACAAAGCTTTTTTTCAGCAAGATTTAAAGTAGTTTGAAGGCTATCAACTTTTGATATTTTTTCCGAATGTTGGCTATTTTTGCAATTGCTAATTGCGAGAGAAATTAGCAAAATTGGTATTAGAGTTTTGAATAATCTGTTCATGATAATATTTTTTATGACGAGTTTAATAAAATTAATCAATAATTTCGAATCCTGTATATTCAACTAATACATCAGGAATTTTTATTCCTTTTGGAGTTTGATTATTTTCAAGGATTGCAGCAAGTATTCTTGGTAACGCTAAAGCACTCCCGTTAAGTGTGTGGGCAAGTTTTATTTTCCCATCAGAATCTTTATATCGTAATTTCATGCGATTTGCCTGAAAAGACTCAAAATTTGAAACTGAGCTAACCTCTAACCATTTTTTTTGAGCTGCTGAAAAAACTTCAAAATCATAAGTAAAAGCAGAAGCAAAACTTACATCTCCACCGCAAAGAATTAGTATTCTATAGGGTAATTTTAATTTTTCAACAAGAGAAGCAACATGCTTACGCATTTCTTCCAAAACTTCATAAGATTTTTCGGGATGCACAATCTGGACAATTTCAACTTTATCAAATTGATGTAAACGATTCAATCCACGAACATCTTTCCCATAGGAACCGGCTTCGCGCCTGAAACATGCTGAATATGCAGTATTCTTTTTAGGAAAATCATCAGGTTTCAGAATTACATCTCTGTAAATATTTGTAAGAGGGACTTCAGCAGTAGGGATAAGATATAAATTATCAGTTTGAACATGATACATCTGACCTTCTTTGTCAGGCAATTGTCCAGTTCCAAAACCGGATTCTTCATTCACAAGCAAAGGAGTTTGTATCTCAGTATAACCTGCTTCTATAGCATTATCAAGAAAAAAATTTATTAAAGCACGTTGCAAACAAGCACCTTTTCCTTTGTAAACAGGAAATCCTGCTCCAGTAATTTTATTACCTAAATCAAAATCAATAATATCATATTTTTTAGCAAGCTCCCAATGAGGCATTGCATCAGCCTGCATTTCCGGTAATTTACCACCTTCTTCAACAATTTTATTATCATTTTCAGAATTTCCTTTTGGAACTTCTTTATGAGGAATGTTTGGAACTAATAATAAAAGATCTTTTAATTCTGTTGCAGTTTTGTCAAATAATTCACCTAATTCTTTAGATTGGTTTTTTAAAATACCAGTTTGTTTCTTTAGATTATTTGCTTCATCAATGTTTCCACTTTTATATAAATTTCCTATTTCTTTAGCAATTGTATTTGATTTTGCTAAAGTATCGTCAAGATTTTTTTGAATTTCCCGACGATTATTATCAAC
>CAYLPA010000067.1:6431-9296 GCA_964385385.1 uncultured Saprospiraceae bacterium
ATTTTGCTAAAGTATCGTCAAGATTTTTTTGAATTTCCCGACGATTATTATCAACCTTAATAATTTTACTGATTATTTCTTCTGCTTTAAAATTTTTTACTGCAAGTCGTTTTATTACTTCCTGACTGTTTTCTTTTATAAAATTTATCTGTAACATATTCCTCAACTAAGGTTATTAATAAGAAAAAACAAAAATAATGCATTATCATGTAAAAAAAAATTTAATATTGATTAAAATAATTGCTAAAAAGCTGGACTTTTGATGTAAAATGTATTATCTTCGCACGCTTTTCGTAAAGAACCCTAAAATAAAATTACAATATATGAAGCTATCCCAATTTAAGTATGAATTACCCACAGAATTAATTGCTTACCACCCTACAAAATACCGAGACGAATCAAGATTAATGGTTATTAACAGAAAAGAAAAAACCATTGAGCATAAAACATTTAAGGATATATTAAATTATTTTGACGACGGAGATGCTTTCGTCATTAATAACACAAAAGTATTTCCTGCAAGATTGTATGGTATTAAAGAAAAAACAGGTGCAAATATTGATGTCTTTCTTTTAAGGGAATTGAATCGAGAAGCACGTTTATGGGATGTTTTGGTTAATCCTGCAAGAAAAATAAGAATTGGTAACAAACTTTTTTTTGGAGAAAATCAGTCATTAGTAGCAGAAGTTATTGACAATACAACATCTCGCGGCAGAACATTACGTTTTTTATTTGACGGACCTTATGAAGAGTTCAAAAAAATAATTGAAGAACTTGGAAAAACTCCATTGCCACCATTAATCGACAGACCAGTTGAGCCGGAAGATAAAGAAAGATATCAAACTATTTTTGCAAGACACGAAGGTGCTATTGCTGCACCAACTGCAGGTATGCATTTCAGCCGTGAACTTATAAAGCGCCTTGAGTTAATTGGAGTTAATTTTGCTGAGATTACTCTTCATACAGGATTAGGAAATTTTAGAAATATTGAAGTTGAAGACCTTTTAAAACATAAACCGGAATCAGAACAAGTGTTTATTGATGAAAAAACTGTTAATCTTGTTAACTCAGCAAAAGAGAAAAAGAAAAATATTTGTGCTGTTGGAACAACATCAATGAAAGCTCTGGAGTCTTCCGTAACTATTTCAGGAATGCTTAAACCTTATGACGGATGGTCTAATAAATTCATCTTTCCTCCCTATGATTTCAAAATTGCCAATACTATGATTTCTAATTTCCATCTTCCACAATCAATATTATTAATGATGGTTTCGGCTTTTGCAGGACACGATTTTATTATGAAAGCTTATAAAGAAGCTATAGATAAAAAATATAGATTTTTCTCTTTTGGCGATGCTATGCTAATTTTATAATGCTTTTTGCTTTTCTTTTTATTTATTATTTATAGAAATAATAATTGTGAAAAAATATGTAATAATTGTTGCTGGAGGAAGTGGAAACAGAATGAATGCCAATATCCCTAAACAATTCATTCCAATTGCAGGGAAACCAATATTAATGCATACAATTTTTGCTTTTCATGATTATCTGCCGCAAATTAAAATTGTTCTGGTTTTACCAAAAATTCATATTTCTTCTTGGAACAAATTATGTGATGAATATAATTTCTCAATTCAACATGAAATTATCGAAGGCGGAAAAACCCGCTTCCATTCTGTAAAAAATGGATTAGAGCGAATTCCCAAAGATTGTATTGTAGCTATTCACGACGGGGCAAGACCTTTAGTAAGTAAATCAAGCATTTCAAATTGTTTCAATACAGCTGAAAAGTTTGGGAATGCAATCCCTGTTATCCCAATTAATGAATCAGTAAGAGAAATTGATAAAAACCTTAATAAATTTGTTGACAGGAAGAACTTAAGAATTGTTCAAACTCCTCAATGCTTTAAATCTTCAATTATTAAAAAAGCTTATGAGCAAGATTATAACGAAAGATTTAATGATGATGCAAGTGTTGCTGAATCAGCTGGTGAAAAAATCCATTTAGTTGACGGAAATTCAGAAAACATAAAAATTACTTATCCAAGTGATATTAAAATTGCGAATGCACTTTTAAAAAATACTCTCTAAAAATTACAACAAATGAGTACTTAAAGTGAACTAAAGTACTTAGAGTGCCTAAAGTTAATGTAAATCGGCATATGAAATATAAATCAAACACTAATTCATTACAAAATATGTGAATTTAAGTGGTCAATTGATTAAAAATAATTATTGATTTAAACAGAATTGTTTTGAGAAAAAACAATTAAATTTGAAATAATCGAAAGAAATCTTTGCTATTTTCACTTCAATTAAATAAAGAATATAACTCTAAGTATTTTAGGCACTCTAAGTACTTTAGGCACTTTTTTAACACAAAAACTTTGACAGTAAGTAGGATAATTCAATTATTAATTTTTCTTCCCTTCCAATTGTATGGAATTATATTTCCAATTATTCCAAAAATTGTTATATAAAAAACATAAATTAACTGAAGTGGCAAATAATACCAAAGCAATTTTCTTTGTTTAATAAATTTGCTGAAACTAAATAGAATTGGAAAATCGATAAGCACTTTAATACAAAACATAAATAAAACCCAAAACAATATATCTGAAAAGAAAATTCCTGCAATTAGTGCTGCAACAATCCCAAAATTGAATAGAAAAATTATTAATGCAACTGAAATTATTCCAAAATCTTTATAGGCTTTACTTTTAGAAATCCATCGAATTCGTTGATTAATAAATTCTTTTATTGTTGAAACAGCTTCAGTATAGATTATTGCATCTTGGTTTTTTAAAAACTGGATAGAATTTCTCCCAAAATGTTTTTTAATTTCTAATAAAAGAAAAATATCAT
>CAYLPA010000067.1:9396-13094 GCA_964385385.1 uncultured Saprospiraceae bacterium
TGGATAGAATTTCTCCCAAAATGTTTTTTAATTTCTAATAAAAGAAAAATATCATCTCCTGAAGCATAATTTTTATTCGCTTCAAAACCATTAATATTTACAAATGCTTCTTTTTCATAAGCCAAATTTGCACCATTACACATAATTGGCTTTCTTAAATTAATTGCTGCTGATGATGATGAAATTAAACTCATAAATTCAAGAGATTGTAATTTTCTCAGAAAAGATTTTTCATGTTTGAAAACTACTGGAGAAACAATCATTTTTGCATCGTGGTTTTCATAATAATCAACAATTGATGAAATCCATTTTTCTCCTGATATGCAGTCTGCATCAGTAGTTATTATTAAACTTCCTGAAGAATTTTTTATTCCGTAACTTATTGCTTGTTTTTTATTTGAATTCGTTTTATCGTTATCTGATAATTTCAAATATTTAATATTTTCTCCAGAATTATTTTTTATAAAATCCTTAACAAGCTCAGATGTTTTATCAGTTGATGAGTCGTCAATTAAAATTATTTCCAAAATGTTTTTAGGATAATCCTGAGCTATTAAAGATGATAGACAAGGAATAATTGTTTTTTCTTCATTTCTCGCCGGAACAATTATGCTTACTGAGGTTGAAAAATTTCTGCTCGTTTTTTCATGTTTTTTTAGAGAAATCCACCCATAAGTGTAAAAGGAAATTAGCAGAACATAAGCCAACGTAAGGATAGATAAAACGATAAAAAATATTAATAAAAAATTACTCATCTATGAACGTTTTTTAAAAAAGTTCAAATTAAAAACAAATGCAGAACCAATTAAAGCTGGTATTACAAGATTGATTAACCATAAAACTGAAGTCGCTGAAATTATACCAATATTGATTTGATCAGTTAGCACAGATGTTTTTTCTATATACGTTCCAATAAAATAGATTGCAACAGAACCTCTAATTCCAAGCTCCGACAATGCAATTGTTGGAATTGCAGTTATAATGAAAAATATAATCGGAATAATTATTAAACTTTCTTTAAAGAGAATATTCACATTGAATAATCTCAGTAATAAATAAAATTGAAAGGAAAAAACCAAATATCTTAAAAAGCTAAAAAGCAAAACTTTCAATAGTTCTTTTGAAGAATAGAATGAAAATATTCTCATATACTTTCTAATCCTTCTCCATTTTTCCTTAACGAATCTATTTACAAAAGATGTTATTAATGAAACATTAAGAAAAAGTAGCAGAAGGAATATATTTAGAACAAGAACAATTATAATTATTCCCCATAACAGGTAATAATATACATCATAATTTGATGAAATAAAAAACAATAAACTTACTGAACCAACAATTATTGTAATCAACAATTGGCTCATGCTTCCAATAATTGTAATAAATACTCCCTCCCATGGATTAGCTTTGTCAAGAATAAAAACTCTTCCAAAATATTCACCAACGCGATTCGGTGTCAAAGTGCTCACAGTTATTCCGGCAAGAACAGCTTTAAATGATTTAAAAAAAGAAATGTTTTCAATTTTTTTTATTAAAAACTTCCATTTCCATGATTCAATACCCCAATTAAAAAACATTAAAACAAAAATAAAACTCAATTTTAAGACAAATCCATTACTTTGAAAAAGTTCGGCGAAATTTCCTGTAATTTCCGAAAAATCTCTTTTATGAAATATTTGATTATAAATAAAACCATAAGCTAAAATAATAATTACTGTTTTTATTATCAGGTTATAAGTTTTACTTAATTTTGTTTTTAAGAACATTTTATAAATATTAATTCATTTTTTTTGAACACCGACCGAATCATATTAGGCATTGACCCCGGCACAACAATAATGGGATATGGATTAATTCATAATAAAGGTAATAAAATTAACCTTATCTCTATGGGAGTTCTAAAATTAAGCAAATATGATAATCAGGCATTAAAACTAAAAAAAATTTTTGAGAAAACACTATTTCTTATTGATGAATATAAACCTGATGAGCTTTCAATAGAAGCTCAATTTTTCGGAAAAAATGTTCAATCCATGCTAAAATTAGGCAGGGCACAGGGTGTAGCCATTGCAGCAGCATTGTTTCGTAATGTACCATTTTTTGAATATGCCCCAAAAAAAATAAAAAAATCTATTACCGGGAACGGTAATGCTTCGAAAGAACAGGTAGCAGGAATGCTGGCAAATTTGGTTTCGATAAAAGACCCTCCAAAATATTTGGATGCTACTGATGGTTTAGCAGCAGCAGTTTGTCATTATTTTCAAAAAAATTCTACTCAAAATAAAAATAACTATTCAGGATGGAAAGCTTTTCTAACAGATAATCCGGATAAGTTGGCAAAAACACCATAATTATTTCATTGCTTTGCTAATCTTTTTTGCTATTTCCGAAAATTCATCAGGAGTAAATTTCATTTTAGGTTTTTTGAAATCTATATCATAAATTGTTTTTAATGGAATAAGATGAATATGGGCATGAGGAACTTCAAGACCAACAACAGCAATTCCTACCCTTTCGCATTCCACAACTTTTTCAATAGCTAAACCAACCTTTTTTGCAAAAAGAAACAAGCCTTTATAAATATCATCATCAACATCAAAAATATAATCTACTTCTTTTTTTGGAACGACTAAGGTATGACCTTCGCAAAGAGGATTAATGTCTAAAAATGCATAAAAATTTTCATCTTCTGCAATTTTATAAGATGGGATTTCTCCATTGATGATTTTAGAAAAAATTGTTGCCATAAGAAAATATTATCTTGATATTTCAATAATTTCAAAAGAAATTTTACCGACAGGAACTTCAACTTCAACTGTTTCTCCAACTTTTTTACCTAACATACTTTTCGCAATTGGTGATGAAACAGAAATTTTTCTCTTTTTTAAATCTGCTTCAATTTCAGGAACAATTTCATAAGTCATTGTTGCACCATTGCTAAGATTTTTAATTTTTATTATGGAAAGCAATAAAACTTTTGATGAATCAATCTTAGTTTCATCAAGAATTCGTGCCTTATGAACAATTGCCTGAAGTTTTGATATTCTTAATTCCAGCAATCCCTGGGCTTCTTTTGCAGCGGTATATTCAGCATTTTCCGACAGGTCACCTTTGTCTCTTGCTTCAGATATCTGCTGTGAAATTGAAGGTCTTTCAACAGCAATAAGCTGTTCCAATTGGTCCTTTAATTTTTGTAAGCCGATTTCAGTATAATATGTAATTTTAGACATTGATAATAATATTTTTTGGAAAAAGCTAATATAATATTAACCTAATAAAGGTTTTATAATTTTAAAATATAAAATTAATAAAATTAAATTAAATTAAAAAATTTATTATTATAAATTTATTCTTGCTCCTATGCTGTGAGTTCCTGAGAAAGGATCAGATGCTCTATAAGAATAATTAACAGAAAAGGATGAACCTTTTTCTTTGTTTAGTGGAGCTTGAACTGTCAAACCTGCTGTTGGGCCAGTAAGAGCTGTAGTTCTTCCAGCATCAAAATCGCTAAAAAGATCCTCTTCATAAACATAACCACCTCTTAAAACCAAATATTCTTTCCACGAATATTGCAAACCTAAAGCATATTGGTCTTTAGTAAAAGAGTTTGATGTAAAATTACCAGCAACAGTAAGAGTATGATCAGTAAATAAGAAATCATATGAAGCACCAATTTTTATTAATGAAGGTAATTCAAA
>CAYLPA010000068.1:0-4832 GCA_964385385.1 uncultured Saprospiraceae bacterium
AAAAAGTTAAATATCCTAATTCTTGAAGACAATTCTAATGATGAAGAATTAATTATAAATGAGCTTCAAAAAAACGATTTTAAATTTGAATATGAAAAGGTTGATACAGAAAATGACTTTGTTGAGGCTCTTACCAAAAATCCCGATTTAATTATATCAGATTTTAAAATGCCATCAATTAATGGCATGAATATTATAAAAAAACGACAGGAAAATGCACCTGATATTCCACTAATAATTATTTCAGGTACAGTAGGAGAAGAACTTGCAATTGATTGTTTAAAAGCTGGTGCTACTGATTATATTATTAAAGACCGTATATCAAGATTAAGTTTTGTAGTAAAACGAGCTCTTAGAGAAACTGAAGAGCTTAGGAAAACAAAATTATATGAACAAGATTTAATAATCAAAACAAAAGAATTAACAAAAAATCAAGAAAAACTACAAACCCTATATTTAGAATCAGAAAAATCCCGAAAATCTCTAATCACAATTATGAAAGATGTTGTAGAAAAAGAGAAATCCTTGCGTGAAAGTGATAACAGATTTAAAAATATTGTCAATAATTTGAATACAATTACCTATGAAAGAAACCGAGAAGGAAAATTCACTTATATAAGCCCTATAGTTGAAAAAGTTTTCGGATATACCACCGAAGAAATAATGTCTGAATCAAGAAAAACTCTTACAGATATTTTTTTAGATTTTAGTTTTATTAAAAAAAGTGAAGAATACAGAAAAAAAATTATTTCTGATAACCGTTTCAGAATTTTAGAAGAAGAAATACTTTGTAAATCAAAAAATGGAAAAAAATTATGGGTAAAAGACTGTGTTTTACCATACTTTGATAATAATGAAATTGTTGCCGGATTTTATGGAATAATGGAAGATATTACCGAAAGGAAACAAACTGAAAAGTTCATCAAAACTCAACGCGACCTTGCCCAAAGATTGAATAAAGTAAAAGGACTTGATGAAACATTAAGTTTATGTCTTGACGCTGCAATTAAAATTTCAGGTATGGACTGTGGTGGAATTTATTTAGTTAATAATGAAACAGGAAATATTATTCTTGCTCACCATAAAGGATTACTTCCCGATTTTATAAAAAACTTTTCATATTATAATGCGGATTCACAAAATGCAATTCTTATAAATAAAGGCAAACCGATATATTCTAATTATGAAAAATTAGATTTTAATAAGAATAATGAAAAAGAAAACCTGCTCGCAATAGCAATAATTCCTGTGCTTCATGAAGGGAAAGTTATTGCCTGTTTTAATATTGCTTCGCATACTATTGATGAAACACCTATTTTCGCACGTGATGCTCTCCAAACTATTGCTGCACAAATAGGTAGTGTTATTGTTCGAATAAATACTCAGGAAAAACTTCAAGCAAGTGAAGAAAAATACAGGCAAGTAGTTGATAATTCGATTGTAGGCACATATATTACTCAAGATAATATCTTAAAATTTTGCAATCTTAGATTAGCTAAAATTTTTGGTTATGATAACACAAAAAACATATTAGGAAAAAACATTAATGAATTTATTGTTTCTGAAAGATTGGATTTAACAAAAGGAGAAGAAAAACTAAGCAATTCGAATGAAAATACCATTTCAAAATATGAGTCCAAAGGAATAAAAAAAGATAATGAAAAAATTGACGTGGAAATTCTGGAAGGACAAATATTATTTCAAGAAAAAACAGCTATCCAAGGCTCTCTAATAGATATCAGCGAAAGAAAAAAATACGAACAAGAATTAAAAGTTGCTATCGAAAAAGCCGAAGAATCAGACAGACTAAAAATGGCTTTTCTTTCAAATATGTCACATGAGATAAGAACTCCAATGAATGCTATAATCGGATTTTCTTCTCTTCTTCTTGACCCTGAACTTATAGAAAAAGACAAAATACTTTTTGTCGATTATATTAATAATAATTGTGAATCTCTTGCTTTGTTAATAAACGATATTATCGATATTTCTAAAATTGAAGCACGAGTTCTTGAGGTTAACAAAAGAGTTTGTCCTGTTAATAAAATTCTTAATGAAGTTTTATCATCTTCCAAAGAAGAAATCATTAGGCATGATAAAAATGATATTAAAATAACTTTAGATACTGCTAATAAAGATGAAAATTTTGCAATAAAAACCGACTCTAACAGGTTCAAGCAAATTATTACAAACATAATTGGTAATGCTATAAAATTTACTGAAAAAGGCTTTATAAAATTTGGCTATAATTATGTTGATGAAGACAATTTATTATTTTTCGTTTCGGACTCTGGAATTGGAATTCCTGAAGAAAAGATTGATATTATATTTGACCGGTTCAGACAAATTGATGGTTCCCATACAAGAATATATGGTGGAACAGGTTTGGGATTAACTATTTCAAAAAACCTTGTAAACCTTCTTGGTGGTAAGATTTGGGTAGAATCTATTGTTGATAAAGGTACTGTTTTTTACTTTACTTTACCTTTTGTTATTATCAAAGATGCTAATATTGAAACTAAGACTGAAAATATTAATAAAAATTTTATTTGGCGAAACAAAACAATTTTAGTTGTTGAAGATGTTTTGTCTAATTATTTGTTTATTAAAACTGTTATAAATAAAACAAAAGCTAAAATTTTATATGCAGATAACGGGGAAAAGGCAATTGAAATATGTAGAAACAACAGGGAAGTTGACATTGTTTTAATGGACATAAATCTGCCCGATTTATCAGGATATACAGCTACGAAAGAAATAAAAAAATTCAGAAAAGATTTGCCAATTATTGCCCAGACAGCTTATGCTTTATCAGAAGATAAGGAAAAAAGTAAACAAGCAGGTTGTGATGATTATATTCCAAAGCCTTTTAGAGTTAATGAGCTTTTAGAAAAAATCAGCGATTATTTGTAATTCTGTTTCACTGCTTTGTTTTTCTTTTATATTAATTAACATTTCTTTAAAAACTATATGCTATAACAATGAAATGGGAGAATTATATTAAAGGTTTCGGAGAATTTTTAAAATTTGAAAAATCTTTATCACCAAACACCATTGAAGCATATTTGCACGACATCCGAAAATTAACTCAATATTTAGATTATTCCAAACAAGATACCAGTCCTGAAAAATTGGAACTTAAAGATTTGCAAGGATTTCTTAGGTGGGCAAATAAACTTGGAATGAACTCAACAACTCAAGCTCGGGTAATTTCAGGAATAAAAGCGTTTTACAAATATCTGATAATTGAAGATATAATAAAAGCAAATCCTACTGAACTTCTTGAAGCACCAAAAACAGGAAGAAAATTACCCGACACATTAAGCATTGATGAAATCAATCAATTAATCAATGCGATAGATTTAAGCACTCCTGAAGGAGAACGCAACAAAGCGATACTTGAAACTTTATACGGTTGCGGCTTACGTGTTTCTGAATTAACAAACCTGAAAATTTCAAATTTGTTTTTCAAATCAGGATTTGTCAAAATAACTGGAAAGGGAAATAAAGAACGACTTATTCCCATAGGAACAATTGCAATGAAACAAATTAATATTTATTTGGAAAACATCAGAATACATCTGAAAATAAAAAAAGGAAATGAAGACATTGTTTTTCTTAATCGAAGAGGAGCAAAATTATCAAGAGTTATGATTTTTACTATTATTAAAAATTTGGTTGAAAAAATCGGAATGAAAAAAAATATTAGCCCCCATACTTTCAGACATTCTTTTGCAACTCATTTAATTGAAGGTGGAGCTAATCTTAGAGCAATTCAAGAAATGCTTGGACATGAATCTATTTCAACAACAGAAATATATACTCATATCAACAAGGAATTTTTAAGAGATACAATTATTCAATTTCATCCAAGAGCAAAATTCAAAAATTAAATTTACAAGAAATATCAATTGCTTAGCGTAAATTAATAATGGTCATCAGTCTTAAAATGTAATTTCTAAAGAAAATTTTCTAGTATTATTTTAAAGGCGAATCATGTTCTTTCCTCATTTGATTATACATTATTCTTTCAATTATTTGAGGATAAACTTTAATTAAGAATATTGAGATTTTACCACTAAGTGTTAAAATTAATGTTCGCTTTCTTTTAACCACTGCTTTTGCAATATATTTAGCAACAGTTTCCGCTTTCATCATCTTTTTTTCTTTTCTTGGAGTTTCACCTTGTTGAGAACCATCAGCAAGAAGAGCAGTTTTGCGAATATTAGAAGTAGTGAACCACGGAGCTACAATCAAAACATGTAAACCTTTTCGTGAATTTTCTATTCTTAAAGTATTTAGAAATCCGTTAACAGCATATTTTGATGCACAATACCCTGTTCGGGCAGGCAATGGTGTAAAACCCGAAATTGATGAAACACCAACAAGCGAACCTTTACTTTTTAATAAATGCGAAATTGCATATTTGGTACAGTAAACTGTTCCCCAAAAATTTACATCCATCAATTTTTTTAATACATCAATACTCAAATCAACAAATAATGCTCTCATAGAAATTCCTGCATTATTTATCAAAATATCAATTCTATCAAATTCTTCAACAGTTTTATCAATCAATTTTTTACAATCTTCTTCCTTGCTTACATCTGTTTCTACTGCTATTACATCAGAACCATTTTTTTTTAAATCTGCAACAATTTCTTCTAATATATCTATCCTTCTTGCTGCTATAACTACTTTGGCTTTTCGAGAAGCATATTCGTATGCTAAAGCTCTTCCTATCCCCGAAGATGCACCAGTTATTATTACAACTTTGTCTTTCATTAAAATAAGTGTTAAAACTATGTTAAAATCAACTTATAAAAGTAGTA
>CAYLPA010000068.1:4932-9214 GCA_964385385.1 uncultured Saprospiraceae bacterium
GAGGGTCCCGGGTCCGAGCCCCGGCAGGATCACAAGCGATTCATTAATTTGAGTCGCTTTTTTTATTTGCATTAATAGATAATCCCAAAGAATGATTATTTAAAAGCACAAAAAAAATTTGTTGTTAAAATTATTATTATTTTTACCTAATTTTTTATAGTAGTTTAGTTGATTTAAAATCGTACGTAAAAGCATGATTTTAAAATATTAAAAGAAAACCACATAATGTCAACGTATGCATTTTTTTAATTAATAAAAGCACGAATTTATAGAAGGAATGAGAGATAAATATATATAAACATTATGAAAATAAAGAACTTGAAAATTTTAATTATAATCGGTCCTCCTTATTCTGGTAAAGGAACTCAATGTGAAATACTAAAAAACATTTTGGGGTACGAACACATATCAACAGGAGATAGAATTCGTAAAGAAAAAGAAAACAATACTGAATTGGGACAAACAATGATAGATTATGAAGATAATGGACAACTTGTTCCAGATTTGTTAATGAAGAATATACTAATTAAAATCCTTGAAGAAAATAATCAAAAAGAAGGTCTCATCCTTGATGGATATCCCCGAACGAAAAATCAAGTTGATACTTTTATTGAACTTCATAAAGAAATAGATATAACAATTGAGAATATTGTTAGCATCTATGTACCTGAAGAAGAGCTCATGAATCGAGTTAAGATAAGAGCAGAAACTTCAAACAGAAAAGACGATAAAGATATTAATATCATTTATAGAAGAATTGATATTTTTGAATCAGAAACAAGACCAGCTATAGAATATATAAAAACAAAATTCAATGTTATTGAAGTAAATGGACTAGGAAGCATTCAAAATGTTACTGATTCGATTTTGAAAGAAGTCAATAAATAAACAGCTTATATCAAAACTCTTATGTTTTCTAAGGAAAATAATTCAAAATCCAAAACAATAATTGTAATTTATAAAAAAACATTGTGGAATTAATTGATGGCAAAAAAATATCAGCTGAAATAAAAAACGAAATTGCTGAAGAAGTAAAAGAGATTGTAGCTTCGGGAGGAAAAGCTCCTCACTTGGCAACAATATTGGTAGGATACGATGGTGGCAGCGAAACTTATGTTGCTCATAAAGTTAAAGCTTGTGAACAAGTTGGTTTTAAATCAACACTTATCAGATATGAAAATAATGTTTCGGAAGAAGAGCTTTTAAAAAAAGTTTTTGAATTAAATAATGATAATAATTTAGATGGTTTTATTGTACAATTACCATTACCCGACCATATTTCAGAACAAAAAATAATTGAAGCTATTGAACCAAGAAAAGACGTTGACGGATTCCATCCAGTTAACGTAGGTCGTATGCTCATTGGATTATCTTCATTTGTTTCTGCAACCCCAGCAGGTATAATGACATTACTACAAAGATATAATATTGAAACTTCAGGAAAAAATTGCGTTATTGTTGGCAGAAGCAATATTGTTGGCAGACCAATGAGTATTTTAATGTCTCAAAAAACATCCGGTGGTAACGCAACAGTTACTGTGTGTCATAGTCGTACAAAAAACCTTAAAGAAATTTGTGCTCAAGCTGATATTCTTATTGCAGCACTTGGCTCTCCTGAATTCCTTACCGCTGACATGGTAAAAGATGGTGCTGTAATTATTGATGTTGGAACTACACGTATAAAATCTGACCTGACAAAATCAGGATGGAAATTAAAAGGCGATGTGAAATTTGATGAAGTCTCTCCTAAATGCAGTTATATTACACCTGTGCCCGGCGGCGTAGGACCAATGACTATTGTTTCTTTGTTAAAAAACACATTGTTGGCAGCTAAAAATAAAATTTATTCCTGATAAGTTATTGTTCTTTATTTCTTTAATTACAAAGAAATTTATTGTTAAACTTATTCCTATCTTTTCCTGATAAAATCTTAAATTTCCTATGCTAATTTCTAAAAAAATTATTTTTCCATTTTTATTAACAATGGAATATTTTATTGAATTAAATCTCTAATTTTGAAAAAAAATAAGAATTATGCCAAATATATTAGAATTAGAAAAAATAGCTAAACAAGTAAGAAGAGATATTCTTCGAATGGTACATGCTGTCAATTCGGGACATCCCGGAGGTTCACTTGGATGTACAGATTTCATCACTGCTCTATATTTTGAAATTCTAAAACATAATCCAAAAGATTTTTCAATGGATGGCAAAAATCAAGATTTGTTTTTTTTATCAAACGGCCATATTTCTCCACTTTGGTATAGCGTTTTAGCTCGAAGCGGCTATTTTGAGATTAAAGAATTATCAACTTTCCGAAAATTAAACTCCCGCCTTCAGGGACATCCTGCAACCGAAGAAGGACTCCCCGGAATTAGGGTAGCTTCAGGCTCATTAGGACAAGGATTGTCAATTGCTATTGGTGCTGCTATCTCAAAAAAATTGAATAATGACAAAAATCTTGTTTATTCTCTTCATGGTGATGGCGAACTTCAGGAAGGACAAATTTGGGAAGCCTTAATGTATGCTTCTGCTAATAAAATAGATAATTTAATTTCAACAATAGATTACAATTGCAAACAAATTGATGGTCCAACAGACGAAATAGTTTCATTAGGAAGTCTAAAATCGAAATTCAAGGCTTTCGATTGGGATGTTCTGGAAATGGACGGAAACAAAATGTATGAAGTTGTTAACACAATAAAAATTGCAAAAGAACATACAGGAAAAGGCAAACCGGTCGTTATTATTATGAAAACAGAAATGGGATGTGGTGTTGACTTTATGACGGGAACACATAATTGGCATGGAAAAGCACCTAATGACGAGCAATTGAAAAATGCTCTTTCTCAAATTGAAGAAACAATAGGAGATTATTAGAATTATATTAATATGTTCAAACAAATTAAAATTAAATATTTTTTCATTTTGATTTGTGTGTTTTTTAATTTTTTTACAAACGCACAAAACATTCAGGAAAAAGAAAAACCGGAAACAATAACTCGAATATTATTTATTTTCGATGCTTCACAAAGCATGTTTGGAGAATGGCAAAGCGATGTAAAAATAAATATTGCCAGAGAACTTTTATCTGACTTATTAGATAGCCTGCAAAACATTAAAAACATAGAACTCGCTTTAAGAGTTTATGGTCATCAATACGATTTTCGTGTTAAACAAAATTGCAACGACACAAAACTTGAAGTTCCTTTCGCTAAGAATAACGTAATTAAAATAAAAAACAAACTTAAAAGTATAGTCCCAAAAGGAACAACACCAATTGCCCGTTCCCTTGAAATGGCTGGCAGTGATTTTCCACCTTGCAGTAATTGCCGTAATATTATTATTCTCATAACCGACGGCATTGAAGAATGCGACGGAGACCCCTGTGCTATTTCAGCAGCCTTACAAAAAGGTGGAATTGTGCTTCAACCTTTTATCATTGGAATTGGGAAAAATTTTGAAGATGCTTTTGATTGTGTTGGAAAATATTTTGATGCTTCTGAAGAAAAAGCATTTCGCGAATCATTGAATATCGTTATCTCTCAAACACTAAATCCAACAACATTACACGTAAATCTTCTGGATATAAATAAAAATCCAACTGAAACAAATGTAAATATGACTTTTTATGATAATTACTCGGGTTTAATAAAGTACAACTTTATACATACATTAAACAGCAAAGGAAATCCTGATATGTTAACAGTTGACCCTTTATTAAATTATGATATTGTTGTGCATACAATTCCTCCTGTTGGAATTGATAGTGTTGTGCTAACTCCCGGCAAACATAATATAGTTGGAATTGACGCCCCTCAAGGTTATCTGAAATTAAAATTTGAAAGTAGTGGTAGTATTATTAAAAACCTACCATGTATTGTAAGAGAAAACGACAAAACAGAAACAATGAATGTTCAATATTTTGATCAATTAGAGAAATATATCACTGGCATTTATGACCTTGAAATACTTTGTTTACCAAGACTAATTATTGAAAATGTTGAAATAAAACAAAGCCATACAACTGATGTTATTATTCATGTTCCCGGAATAGCAAATATTTATACCAATAACAACGGATACGGAAGCATCTACATTGAAAGTAAAGATAAACTTAAATGGATATATAATTTAAGAGATAATCTAAATACCGAATCCTTGGTTTTACAGCCGGGGAATTACAAAGTTGTTTTCAGAACTAAACACTCATACAGATCATTCTATACTGTTGAAAAATCTTTTACTATAAAATCTGGAATGACAACAAATGTAAAAATGT
>CAYLPA010000068.1:9314-12608 GCA_964385385.1 uncultured Saprospiraceae bacterium
AAAGATACTCGTTCAGGTTTTGGAGATGCACTGCTCGAATGCGGAAGAAATAATCCAAATATTGTTGCTCTTTGTTCCGATTTAACCGGCTCACTTAAAATGAACGCTTTCGCTAAAGAATTTCCTGACAGATTTTTTCAAACCGGCATAGCTGAGGCAAATATGATGGGCATTGCTGCTGGTCTTGCAATTGGAGGCAAAATTCCTTTTACAGGAACTTTTGCAGTTTTTTCAACTGGAAGGGTTTATGACCAAATACGACAATCAATAGCTTACTCAAACAAAAACGTTAAAATCTGTGCTTCACATGCAGGAATTACTCTTGGCGAAGATGGTGCAAGTCATCAAATACTCGAAGATATAGGCTTAATGAAAATGCTCCCAAACATGACTGTTATTAATCCCTGCGATTATAACCAAACAAAAGCTGCAACACTAGCATTAGTTAATCATGTAGGACCTGTTTATCTGAGATTTGGACGCCCAAAAGTTCCAAACTTCACTCCTACTAATCAAAATTTTGAAATTGGTAAAGCTGTGGTTTTTAATGAAGGTAAAGATGTTTCAATTTTTGCTACAGGTCACTTGCTTTGGAAAGCTATTGAAGCAGGTGAAGTTTTAGCAGAAAAGGGTATTGAAGCTGAAATCATAAATATTCACACCATTAAACCTTTAGACAATTTAGCTATTATAAATTCTGTTAAAAAAACCAAATGTTCCGTTTCTGCAGAAGAACATTTTATGAACGGTGGATTAGGAGACAGCATTGCTCAACTTTTGGTTAGAGAATATCCTGTTCCTATGGAAATGGTTGCCATCAATGACGAATTTGGTGAAAGCGGAACTCCTGAACAACTCCTTAAAAAATATGGCTTAGATAGTCAAAATATTGTTGATGCTACACTCAAAGTTTTAAAAAGAAAATAATTTTTTAAAAAATCATCATTTCTTTTTTTTAAAGCTTCCCTATCTTTTTTTATGTAAATTTACAAAATTAACTTATTGCAAGAACAGTATTCTTATTTAATATATGTCTGAATTTTCTGATAATAAAATCCTTGAATTATTTCGTAATGAAGATACTCGAAATTATGGATTTAATTTATTGATAAAAAAATATCAGAAAAAAGTATATTGGCAAGCCCGAAGAATTGTTATCTGTCATGATGATGCTAATGATATAACTCAAAATGTTTTTATAAAAATCTGGAAAAATCTTGATACTTTTAGAGAAGAATCTTTGCTTTTTTCGTGGATTTATAAAATTACAAACAACGAATCACTTACATTTTTAAAGAAAAAACGCTCATTTCTTTCTGTACCATTCGAAGGATTAGAAAATCAACTTTCCGATTGTCTTAATGAAGAATCTAGTCTTGATACTAATAGTATTCAATATAAACTTCAAAAGGCAATATTAAAATTACCTGAAAAACAAAAAATTGTATTTAATATGAGATATTATGAAAACTTAACATATAAAGAAATTTCACAAATTTTAGGCACATCTGTAGGTGCATTAAAAGCTTCATATCATATTGCTATAAAAAAAATAGAAAAATATTTAAAAGAAAATTAAACCTTTTACAAAAAAAAACATCTAAGTACTGAGATTTGAAATTTTATTATAAAAATGTTGAATAAAAAACACCAAAATAAAACATCTGTAGAAAAGGAACTACAAGAAATTGCTCCTATTCTTTCTAGCATAGAAAAACAAAATGCTTTTGTTGTTCCTGATGATTATTTTGATACATTATATGAAAATATTCAAAATAAATGTTATCAAAATAAAACAGTGAGTTTGTGGTCTCATTTCACTAACATTCTTCGTAAACCTGTATATTCTATTAGCATAGCAGCAGTAATAATTATTCTGATTTCTATAGGTTTTAATTTTTTCAAACCAAATTCTTTAAAAATTTCAGAAGACAAAAAATTAATATCTGAACAAAGTAATAATGCAAATCAAGACAATATTAATAATGACATAAATTCAGATATTCAGAAAAATAGTTCAAAGCAAAACCAAAAAATTGACAAAACAAACAATAAAAATAAATCCGAAATTGCTTTAAAGCAAGATAAGAAAAAACAATTAGTTGGATTAAATAATCATAAAAATTCTCCTGAACTTGCTAATAATTCACAAAAAACTGAACAAATAAATAATAGCAATTCAATAATAAATCAAACACCTTCAATAAACAA
Organism: uncultured Saprospiraceae bacterium; assembly: GCA_964385385.1. Classification (GTDB taxonomy): domain Bacteria; phylum Bacteroidota; class Bacteroidia; order Bacteroidales; family CAYLPA01; genus CAYLPA01. The sequence continues at coordinate 11,526 of CAYLPA010000068.1, forward strand.
TAAAAAGGAAAATAATCCTATTATTGCATCAAATTCATATCAGCCGGGGCAAACAAATAGTGAAGGAATTGCTACAAAACAAAAACAAATTTCCAATATAACAAATCAGAATACTAATAATCAAAAATCAAAAAACATTTCAGTTGAAGAATCTTCATCTAAGAAACTATTTGTTAATCTTGGAAACGATATTTGCTCTAATTCTCCTATTACTCTTGACGCCGGAAATTCAAATCGCAATTGCACTTACAAATGGTCAACAGGCGAAACAACAAAAGCTATAAATGTTAATTCAAGTGGAAAATATAGTGTAACTGTTATCAATAAATCTGATGCAAATAATTTTGCTAAAGATGAAATAAATGTAAAAATTTTACCATCTCCAATTGTTGACTTAGGACCCGATAAAACAATTTGCACTAACGAATCTTTAATTCTATATGCTATTAAAGATGAAGAACACTTAAAAGATTACACATATAAATGGTCAATGAATAATGAAACAAAGTCTTTTATAAATCTTAAAAATCTTTTGCCCGGCACATATAAAATAAAAGCAGAAGTAAGCGGATGTAAAACTATTTATGATGAAATGACTTTAACTGTAAACGATTGCTCCATTGAGATACCAAATGTTTTTACACCTAACGGAGACGGAAAAAATGACTTTTTTGTTATTAAAGGTCTTGAGAGTTATCCTAACAGCAAATTAATTATTTTTAATAGAAATGGAGTTAAAGTTTTTGAGAGCAAAAACTATAAAAATAATTGGGACGGTGGTAATAATTCAAATAGTGTTTATTATTATATACTAACTATTTCTGATGAAAATAAAACCGAAAGAAAAGGAACTATTACAATTTATGGAAAACAATAATTTATATATAATTGAGAATAAACAAACAAAACAAAACGTGTTTTAAAAAACAGAAAAAATACTTTTATGGGGTTTTATTATTACGTTCTTAGATTAAATGTTGACGGTAATTAAAAGAAACCCAAAGAACTATTACCGTAAAATAAGCAAACTTAAAACCACGAAAAGTCTTTCAAGAAATTGAAAGACTTTTTTTATTGGAATAA
>CAYLPA010000069.1:0-2734 GCA_964385385.1 uncultured Saprospiraceae bacterium
CGTTTCGCATGCTGAGGAGTCAAAATAATTCTTGATTTAACTTTTGCTTTTTGAACACCCGGCATCATTCTAACAAAATCTATAATAAATTCAGAATTAGAATGAGTGATAACTGCAAGATTAGAATAAACTCCATCAGCAACATTTTCAGATAATTCAATATTCAATTGATTCTGTGGATTATTTTTGTTTTCCATATTTATTTATTTTTAAAAATTTATATTATTCAAAGAATTGTTATAAAATCTAATATCACTCGAAATTAATATTTTTTTTAAATATAAGAAAAAAAAATAGCAAGACTTTTTGAAAAATCTTGCTATTAAAAATCTATATATTGTTTATTTTATTCAGCTAACAATTTTTTTTCTTCTTCATTTTCTTTTGAAGCCATTAAGCTTTCATATTCTTCCATAGAACCTACAATAACGTTTTTGTATTCACGCAATCCTGTTCCAGCGGGAATAAGATGACCGACAATAACATTTTCTTTTAATCCGAGTAAGTCATCAGATTTAGCATTAACAGCAGCGTTTGTAAGAACTTTAGTAGTTTCCTGAAATGAAGCAGCTGAGATAAAACTTTTTGTTTGCAATGAAGCTTTAGTAATTCCTTGTAGAATTTGTCTTGCTGTAGCAGGTTTAGCTTCCCTTGCTTCAATACTTTTTTTATCTCTACGTTTCAATAATGAATTTTCATCTCTAAGTTTACGAGCACTAACAATTTGGCCTAATTTATAATTTGGAGAATCGGCGGAATCTTCAATAATTTTCTTATCAAATATCCAATCATTTTCTGCCTGGAAGTCAATTTTATTAATAACTTCAGCTTCTAAGAATTTTGTATCACCCGGATCTTCCACTTCAACTTTACGCATCATTTGGCGAACAATAACTTCAAAATGCTTGTCATTAATCTTAACACCCTGTAAACGGTAAACTTCCTGAACTTCATTCACAATATATTCCTGTACTTTAGTAGGACCTTTAATTGCAAGAATATCTGCAGGAGTCATTGCTCCTTCTGATAATGGAGTACCTGCTTTGACATAGTCATTTTCCTGTGCAAGAATTTGTTTAGAAGTAGCAATTAAATATTTCTTTTCTTCACCGGTTTTAGAAGTAATAATTACCTCACGATTTCCTCTTTTTAGTTTTTTACCAAAAGAAACCACACCGTTGATTTCAGATACAACAGCAGGATCAGATGGATTACGAGCTTCAAACAATTCTGTTACTCTAGGTAAACCACCTGTGATATCACCTGATTTTCCAAATGCTCTTGGAATTTTTACAAGTGTCTCACCTGCATTGATTTTATCACCTTCCGAAACATTAATATGAGCTCCAACAGGAATATCATAAGATTTCAGAATATCATTACTTTTAGATAATATTTTTATAGATGGATTTTTAATTTTGGAACGGCTTTCAATAACAACCTTGTCGTGATATCCTGTTTGTTCATCAGATTCAACACGATAACTTTGACCTTCGATAATATTTTCAAAACCAATTTTTCCGGAAACTTCAGATAAAATTAATGCATTATAAGGATCCCAATCACATATAATGTCGTCTTTTTTAACTTCGTCACCATGTTTAAAAAACAAATTAGATCCATAAGGAATATGATTTGAAGATAATACAATATTTGTATTTTTATCCATAATTCTCATTTCCGCAGAACGACCGATAACAATATTATATTTTTTATTTTCAGAATTAGTATATTCAATTTCCCTTAATTCATCAATTTCAATAATTCCATTATATTTTGCTTCAACTTTAGATAATGTAGCAATACTTGATGCAGTACCACCAACGTGGAAAGTTCTCAATGTTAACTGAGTTCCAGGTTCTCCAATTGATTGCGCAGCAATAACTCCAACCGCTTCACCTCTCTGAACCATTCTACCGGAAGACAAATTACGACCATAACATCTTGCACATACACCTTTTTTTGATTCGCATGTAAGTACCGACCTGATTTCTATTGTTTCAATAGGAGAATCATCAATAGCTTTTGCAATATCTTCATTGATTTCTTCACCTGCTCTGATTATCAATTCACCTGTTTGAGGGTGATATATTTCATGTAAAGATGTTCGACCGAGAATTCTATCATAAAGAGTTTCAACAATTTCTTCTTCACGTTTTAAGGCTCCAACAGTAAGTCCCCTTAGAGTTCCGCAATCCTTTTCAGAAATTATTACGTCTTGTGCAACATCAACCAAACGACGAGTTAAATAACCAGCATCGGCGGTTTTTAGGGCTGTATCAGCAAGACCTTTTCTCGCACCGTGAGTTGAAATAAAATATTCAAGAACAGATAAACCTTCTTTAAAATTTGAAAGAATTGGATTTTCAATAATTTCACCACCTTTAGCAGTTGATTTTTGTGGTTTAGCCATTAAACCTCTCATACCACACAACTGACGAATTTGTTCTTTTGAACCCCTTGCTCCAGAATCAAGCATCATATAAACAGGATTAAAACCTTGTTTATCTTTTGATAATTGATTCATTAAAGTTTGAGTAAGATGCGAATTAGTATGAGTCCAAATATCAATAATCTGATTATATCTTTCATTAAAAGTAATAAATCCCATATTATAATTATTCATTACTTCTTCAACTTCGATATTTGCATCTTTAATAAGTTGTTTTTTTGATTCAGGGATAATAACATCACCAAGATTAAAAGAAAGACCACCATCATAAGCCATTTTAAA
>CAYLPA010000069.1:2834-12309 GCA_964385385.1 uncultured Saprospiraceae bacterium
GGATAATAACATCACCAAGATTAAAAGAAAGACCACCATCATAAGCCATTTTAAAACCAAGTCTTTTAATATCATCAAGGAAATTGGCAGTTTTAGCAGTACCGGTTTTCTTTAATAAATTACCAATAATGTCTCTTAAAGACTTTTTGGTTAGTAATTCGTTAATATAGTCATAGCCTTCAGGAACAACTTGATTTAATATTATACGTCCAACTGTAGTTTCTAAAATTTTATAAACAGTTTCTTCTTCTTCGTAAAATGGAAGTCTAACATTAATATAAGCATTAAGCTCAACTTTTTTCTCATTATAGGCAATAATAACCTCTTCGGGAGAATAAAAAGTCATTCCTTCACCCATAACTTTATAATCATCAGTACTTCTTCTACCTTTTGTCATATAATAAAGACCTAAAACCATATCTTGAGAAGGAACAGTAATCGGAGTTCCGTTAGCTGGATTAAGAATATTATGAGATGCAAGCATAAGGAGTTGTGCTTCTATGATAGCTGCATTTCCTAAAGGAATATGAACAGCCATTTGGTCACCGTCAAAGTCGGCATTAAAAGCAGTACAAACCAAAGGATGTAATTGAATTGCTTTTCCTTCAATAAGTTTTGGTTGAAATGCTTGAATACCCAACCTGTGAAGTGTTGGAGCACGATTTAATAAAATGGGATGTCCTTTTAAAACACTTTCAAGAATGTCCCAAACTATTGAATCTTTACGGTCAACAATTTTTTTAGCTGATTTTACAGTTTTAACAATTCCTCGTTCAAGTAATTTTCGAATAATAAATGGTTTAAACAATTCCGAAGCCATTTCTTTTGGCAATCCACATTCGTGAAGTTTTAATTCAGGACCAACCACAATAACAGAACGACCGGAATAATCAACACGTTTTCCAAGAAGATTTTGACGGAATCTACCTTGTTTTCCTTTTAAACTATCACTTAAAGATTTCAGAGCTCTGTTTGAATCGGTTTTAACAGCATTAGCTTTTCTTGAATTATCAAACAAAGAATCAACAGCTTCCTGTAACATACGTTTTTCGTTACGAAGAATAACATCAGGAGCTTTAATTTCTATTAATCTTTTAAGTCGGTTGTTTCTAATAATAACTCTTCTGTATAAATCATTTAAATCTGAAGTTGCAAAACGTCCGCCATCAAGAGGAACAAGAGGTCGCAATTCAGGAGGTATAACAGGAACAATTTTCACAATCATCCATTCAGGACGATTTTCAATACGTTGTTGGGCATCACGAAATGCTTCAACAACTTTTAACCGTTTTAAAGCATCATTCTTACGTTGTTGTGATGTTTCTGTGCTAGCTTTATGTCTTAAAGTATATGATAAATCATCCAAGTCTAATCTGCCTAATAAATCATGAACAGCTTCAGCTCCCATTTTAGCAATAAATTTATTTGGGTCGCTATCATCAAGATATTGATTTTCCGGAGGAAGAGCATCAATAATATCAAAGTACTCTTCTTCAGTAAGAAAATCAAGATAATTAACTTCATCTTTTGCTTTAATTCCCGGATTGATTACAATATATTTTTCATAATAAATAATTGTATCAAGCTTTTTGGTTTGTAAACCTAATAAAGCTCCAATTTTGTTTGGCAGTGAACGAAAAAACCATATATGAGCAACAGGAACAACTAGAAGGATGTGTCCCATTCTTTCTCTTCTAACTTTCTTTTCAGTAACTTCAACACCACATCTGTCGCAAACAATTCCTTTGTAACGTATTCTTTTGTATTTACCACAATGGCATTCCCAGTCTTTTACAGGACCGAAAATTCTTTCGCAAAACAAACCATCTCTTTCAGGTTTGTAAGTTCTGTAATTAATAGTCTCGGGCTTTAATACTTCACCATGAGACCTTTCAAGGATTAATTCCGGTGAAGCCAGACTTATTGTTATTTTGGAAAAATTGCCTTTACTTGTAGTTTCTTTTCTAAAAGCCATAGATTAATTTTAAATATTATAAAACAAAAAAAATTAAAATAATATAATTTATTATAGTGATATTAAAAACTTTAATCAAATGTGATATTTAATCCAAGTCCGCTTAGTTCATGAACAAGAACATTAAATGATTCTGGAATACCCGGATTTCCCATATTTTCACCTTTAACAATGGATTCATATGCTTTTGCTCTTCCGGTAACATCATCTGATTTAATAGTTAGTACTTCTTGTAAAATATTAGCTGCACCGAATGCTTCAAGTGCCCAAACTTCCATTTCACCAAATCTTTGACCTCCAAACTGTGCTTTTCCACCAAGAGGTTGTTGTGTGATTAAAGAATAAGGGCCTATTGAACGTGCATGCATTTTGTCATCAACCATATGATGAAGTTTCAACATATAGATAATTCCAACAGTAACTGCTTGAGTAAACCTTTCACCGGTTTCTCCATCATATAGGTATGTTCTTCCGTTTTCCGGTAAATCTGCTTCAACTAAATAATCATTAATTTGTTTAAGTACAGCACCATCAAAAATAGGTGTAGCAAAATGTAATCCAAGCTTCTTTCCAGCCCATCCAAGAACTGTTTCGTAAATTTGTCCAAGGTTCATACGAGAAGGAACACCAAGTGGATTAAGAACAATATCAACAGGAGTTCCATCTTCAAGAAATGGCATATCTTCTTCTCTAACAATTTTTGCTACAATCCCTTTATTACCATGACGACCTGCCATTTTATCACCAACTTTCAATTTGCGTTTTTTGGCAACATATACTTTAGCAAGTTTAATAATACCAGTTTGAAGTTCATCACCAACAGAAATAATAAATTTCTTTCTATTGTAAATACCCAATATTTCTTTGTATTTAATATTGAAATTATGGAGCAATACTTTTATTAATTTATTTTTTTCTTTATCTGTTGTCCATTTGTTTGGACTAATATTAATGAAATCATCAATTTTTATTAATACTTTTTGAGAGAATTTAGTGCTTTTAGGAATTATTATTTCTTTAAAATTATTGGTAACACCTTGAGAAGCTTTTCCACTAACTAAAACAAGAAGTTTGTCAATTAGTTTTGATTTTAAAACATTTACATCTTTATTGTAGTCTTCGTCAAGTTTTTCAAGAATCAATTTTTCTTTTGTTTTTGATTTTCTATCTTTAATAACTCTTGAAAAAAGTTTTGTGTCAATAACAACACCATCTAGAGAAGGAGGAGCTTTTAAAGAAGCATCTTTTACATCGCCGGCTTTATCACCAAAAATTGCTCTAAGAAGTTTTTCTTCTGGTGTTGGATCGGTTTCACCTTTAGGAGTAATTTTTCCAATAAGTATGTCACCTTCTTTAACTTCTGCACCAACTCTGATAATACCATTTTCGTCAAGGTCTTTTGTTGCTTCAGCACTAACATTAGGAATATCGTTTGTTAATTCCTCAACACCTCTTTTAGTATCTCTCACCTGAAGCACAAATTCTTCAATATGAATAGAAGTAAAAAAGTCTTCTTTAACAACTTTCTCAGATATAACTACTGCATCTTCAAAATTATAACCTTTCCAAGGCATGAATGCCACCATCAAATTTCTTCCAAGCGCTAAATCACCTTTCTTAGTAGCATATCCTTCACATAATACTTGTCCTTTTTTTACCTTTTGGGATTTGCTCACAATTGGTTTTAAATTTACACAAGTATTTTGATTAGTTTTTTTGAATTTTGTTAATTCATAAGTTTTAATATCATCATCAAAACTTATTAATTTTTCTTTGTCAGTTCTTGAATACCTTATAACTATTTTTCTAGCATCGACATATTCAACAACACCATCATTTTCAGCATTAATAAGAGTACGTGAATCTTTAGCCACATATTGTTCTATGCCTGTACCAACAATAGGAATTTCGGGTTTCATCAAAGGCACAGACTGTCTCATCATATTTGAGCCCATCAAAGCACGGTTTGCATCATCATGTTCAAGAAAAGGAATTAATGAAGCAGCAATTGATGCAATTTGGTTTGGAGCAATGTCAATTAAATCAACATCATTAACATCTAAAATAGGATAATCAGCTCGTAATCTTGATTTAATTTTTGAATTGACAAAACTTCCATCATCGTTTAATTCAGTATTAGCCTGAGTAATATTTTTTTCTTCTTCTTCTTCGGCGCTAATATAAATTGGTTTTTCGTCAAATAATACTTTGCCTTCAACAACTCTTTTATAAGGTGTTTCAATAAAGCCCAATTTGTTAATTTTAGCATAAACACAAAGTGAAGAAATTAATCCAATATTTGGTCCTTCAGGAGTTTCAATTGTACACAATCTACCGTAATGAGTATAGTGAACATCACGAACTTCAAAACCAGCTCTTTCTCTGGATAATCCACCAGGTCCAAGAGCAGAAACTCTTCTTTTATGTGTTATCTCAGCTAACGGATTTGTTTGGTCCATAAATTGAGACAACTGGTTTGTACCAAAGAAAGAATTAATAACAGATGATAATGTTTTTGCATTAATCAAATCAATAGGAGCAAAAACTTCATTATCCCTAACATTCATACGTTCACGAATTGTTCTTGCCATTCTAGCTAAACCAACTCCGAATTGTGTGTACAATTGTTCACCAACTGTACGAATTCTACGATTGCTTAAGTGGTCAATATCATCAACATCAGTTTTAGAATTTATTAATTCTATCAGATGTTTAATAATTGATATTATATCTTCGTTAGTAAGAACTTTTTTATCGTTAGGAATATTAAGGTCTAATTTCTTATTAATCTTATATCTACCAACATCTCCAAGGTCGTATCTTTTATCAGAGAAAAACAAGTTATTAATTACAGTTCTTGCAGTTTCTTCGTCAGGAGGTTCAGCGTTTCTTAACTGGCGATAAATAAATTCAACTGCTTCTTTTTCTGAGTTTGCAGTATCTTTTTGTAAAGTATTGAAAATAATGTCAAAGTCAGAAGAATTAATGTTTTCTCTGTGAAGGAGAATTGTTTTTGAACCGGAATCAATAATTTGTTCAATATGACTACTTTCAATAACTGTTTCTCTATCAAGAATAACTTCCGTACGTTCGATTGAAACAACTTCACCTGTATCTTCATCAACAAAGTCTTCTATCCATGAACGAAGAACTTTTGCAGCTAATTTTCTTCCAATATGTTTTTTTAATCCTGACTTACTAATTTTTACTTCATCAGCAAGATTAAAAGTTTGAAGAATATCTTTATCGCTTTCAAATCCAATAGCTCTAAGTAAAGTTGTAACCGGTAATTTTTTCTTACGGTCAATATACGCATACATAACATTGTGAATGTCTGTAGCAAATTCAATCCAAGAACCTTTAAACGGGATTATTCTTGCAGAATATAATTGTGTACCGTTAGCATGCCGACTAGTTCCAAAAAACACTCCGGGCGAACGATGCAGTTGAGACACAATAACTCTTTCAGCGCCATTAACTACAAAACTACCTTTTGGAGTCATATATGGTATCATTCCAAGATAAACATCTTGAACAATAGTTTCAAAATCTTCGTGCTCAGGATCTGTGCAATACAATTTAAGTTTTGCCTTAAAAGGTACACTATAAGTTAATCCTCTTTCAATACACTCTTCAATTGAATATCTTGGAGGATCAATAAAATAATCCAAAAATTCAAGCACGAAGTTATTACGAGCATCTGTTATTGGAAAGTTTTCTGTAAAAACTTTATACAAACCTTCATTCATTCTATTTTCAGGAGTAGTTTCTAATTGAAAAAACTCATGAAAAGATTTTAACTGAATATCCAAGAAATCGGGATAATTCAAATGAATTTTTGTAGATGCAAAATTTATTTTATTTTTTGTATTTGAAATCAAGGTTTTAAGTTTTAAGTTAGTAATGAAAATAATTATCAAATAGGTTTAAATAATCTCGAAAATCAATATTAAAGAAGCATTTAATCCCTTTACAAAATAATCAACCTTCTATCTAACTTCAACTTCAGCACCAACTTCTTCTAATTGATTTTTTAAAGCGTCAGCTTCATCTTTAGAAACGCCTTCTTTAATAGCTTTAGGTGCTGCATCAACTAATGCTTTAGATTCTTTTAATCCTAAGCTAGTTAATTCTTTAACTAATTTAACTACAGCTAATTTAGATTGTCCTGCTGATGTAATCAAAACATCAAAAGTAGATTTTTCTTCTACTTCTTCAGCTTGGTCGCCAGCGGCTGGTCCAGCTACTGCAACTGCTGCTGCTGCTGGTTCAATACCATATTCTTCTTTTAAAATCTCAGCTAATTCATTAACTTCCTTAACTGTTAAATTAACTAATTGTTCTGCGAATGCTTTTAAATCTGCCATTTTATTAATTGTGTTGCGTCTGAATTAACAGACTGGTTTTTAATAATTTTCTTTTATAAATAATATTTTTTTTTATTTTATTATTCTGATTTCTCAGATAATGTTTTTAAAACTCCTGATAATGTCTGACCACTTGATTGTAAAGCAGAAATAACATTTTTAGCAGGAGATTGTAATAATCCAATAATGTCACCAATAAGTTCATTTTTAGATTTTATATTTGAAAGGTTTTCTAATTGGTCTTCACCAATATAGCAAGCTTCTTCAATGTAAGCTCCTTTTAATAAAGGTTTTTCAGACTTATTACTTTTCCTAAAATCTTTAATTAATTTTGCAGGTGTCTTACCTGCGTCGGCAAACATTATTGAAGTAGGACCTTTTAAAATAGGATAAAACTCTTCAAGTTTTTTATCTGCATTTTCCATTGCTTTATTAAGCAAGGTGTTTTTTACAACAATCAGCTTAATATTCCTTTTAAAACAAAGTCTTCTTAAATCACTTGTTGATTTAGAATCTAAGCCTGAAACATTAGTAAAATAAATATATTCGTTGTTATTTAAATGTTCTGTTAAGGAATCTATAAGTTGATTTTTTTCTTCTTTTCTCATAACTTAATTCGTCTATTCAATTTGCTTTAAACTAATTTATTTTAGCTAAACTGATTGTAATGTAACTGATTTAGGGTCTAATTGAATTCCAGGGCCCATCGTTGATGAAATATAAAGACTTTTCATATATGTCCCTTTAGATGAAGCAGGTTTAAGTTTTATAATTGTTTGAATAAATTCACTAGCATTTTCTTCAATTTTTGAAGCATCAAAAGAAATTTTTCCAACAGTAGAATGAATAATTCCAAATTTATCTACTTTAAAATTAATTTTACCTGCTTTAACTTCGTTAACTGCTTTACCAATTTCCATAGTAACAGTTCCTGTTTTTGGATTTGGCATTAAACCTCTTGGTCCAAGAATTCTTCCTAAACCACCAACTTTAGGCATAACATTTGGCATTGTAATTACAACATCAATATCAGTCCATCCACCTTTTATTTTTGCGATATATTCATCAAGGCCATAATAATCAGCACCAGCTTCTTTAGCTTCATCTTCCTTTTCAGGAGTACATAATACTAAAACTTTTTTGGTTTTTCCTGTGCCATGTGGCAAAGTAACAACTCCTCTAACCATTTGATTAGCTTTTCGCGGGTCAACACCCAAGCGAACATCTATGTCAATTGATGAGTCAAATTTTGTCTTAGTAATATCTTTTAAAATACTAACAGCTTCTTGTAATGAATATAATTTAGTTTTATCAATTTTCGCTAAAACTTCTTTTCTTTTTTTTGTCAATTTTACCATTTCTGTATTATATTAATATTAAAAATGTTATTAAATTCATAATAACATTTATATTATAATTAATTATTTAGCAAATGGTGCTTTGCCTTTAACTACTACACCCATGCTGCGTGCTGTACCAGCTACAATTCTCATTGCGGACTCTACTGTAAAAGCATTAAGGTCAACCATTTTTGCTTCTGCAATAGTTTGAACCTGCTCCCAAGTAATAGTACCAACTTTGTTTACATTTGGTTCGGGAGAGCCTTTTTTAATTTTAGCAATTTCCATTATCTGAACTGCAACCGGGGGTGTTTTAATAATAAATTCAAAAGATTTATCCATAAAAACAGTAATAATAACTGGAATTAATTTCCCAGCACTATCCTGAGTTCGTGCATTAAACTGCTTGCAAAATTCCATAATATTAACACCTTTAGCACCTAAAGCAGGTCCAATTGGTGGAGATGGATTTGCAGTACCTCCTTTGATTTGTAATTTAATTAATCCACTTATTTCTTTTGCCATTTTAAAATTTTTTCTCTTTGATATATAAATCTCAGTTTATTTCACTGTTTAGCATCAAAACAGTTATTCTTTTTCAACTTGCATAAATCCCAATTCTAAAGGAGTTTTTCTTCCAAAAATTTTGACCATTACTTTTAGTTTTTTCTTTTCTTCATTAATTTCTTCAATCACTCCTGTAAAACTATTAAAAGGTCCATCAATCACGGTTACTGATTCTCCAACAATATATGGAACATTAACTTCTTCACCTTTTTCTAATAATTCGTCAACTTTTCCCAATAATCTATTAACTTCTGCTGTGCGAAGAGGAACTGGTTCCCCTCTTTTTTTAGCACCTAAAAAACCAATAACACCGGGAACATTTTTAATAGTATGTTGTACTTCACCAATAAGAACAGCTTCAATTAGAATATATCCGGGAAAATAATTTCTTTCTTTGTTAATTTTTTTTCCTTTTCTAATCTGATAAACTTTTTCTGTAGGAATAAGTACTTGAGAAATATATTCGTTTAACTTTAAACGATTAATTTCACTTTCAATGTATTCTTTCACTTTCTTCTCGTTCCCACTTATTGCCCTAACAACATACCACTTTTTAACTTGTTCACTCATAGTTAACCTTATTCCATTTTAATTTGGAATTATAATTCATAAGTTGAATAATAAATATTAGATTTTCAAGAAGTAATTAAAACAGATTGTAAAATGCTTTTAAAATATTTTTAAAAGAAATATCCATCAGAAAAACGACTAATGCGATTATCAGGGAAGCAATGGATACAACAATTGCGCTGTTTTGAAGTTCACTCCAACTAGGCCATGAAACCTTTTTTATTAATTCATTATAAGAATCTTTAATATAACTTTTTATTGCCATAGTATCTAATATTTGCACGGGTGGTAGGACTCGAACCCACAACCAATGGTTTTGGAGACCACTACTCTACCAATTGAGCTACACCCGTAGATAACATAAAAAAAATGTTTTGGTAAGATTAAAAACATTCAAAAAAAATCCTGAATGTTTTTAATCTTACCAATTATTTAATATTTTTTATCAATCAAGGAGTTCAGTAACTTGTCCCGCACCAACTGTTCTTCCGCCTTCACGAATTGCAAATCTTAAACCTTTATTCATTGCAATTTCGGAAATAAGATGTCCAGTAACAGTTAAGTGATCGCCTGGCATAACCATTTCAATTCCTTTGGGTAGTTCAATTTCGCCAGTAACGTCAGTTGTTCTAAAATAGAATTGCGGACGATATTTT
>CAYLPA010000070.1:0-12223 GCA_964385385.1 uncultured Saprospiraceae bacterium
GATTCAACAAATGACAAAAGTTGTAAAAATATTTCAATTGGTATTAATGAAAATGGTATAGATAATTTTAAATTATTACAAAATGTTCCTAACCCAACTAAAGAAATTACCAATATCGTTTACATTATTCCAAATTCCGGCAAAATAAAATTTGAGCTTATTAATTTGCTTGGAAAAATAGTATATTCTCAGGAAAACAAAGCTAATGCCGGGAAAAACCAAATTGAATTAAATGTAAGAAATCTTCCTTCAGGTATGTATTATTATTCATTAAAATATAAAGGAAAAATTCTTTCTAAAAAAATGATAATAAATTAATGATAATATAATCCCTTAATTTTATTAATAAACCGAAGAATATTTCTTCGGTTTTTTTATTATTATACCCTAAATTATTTCTCAATTTGAGATTCATCTTTCAAAACCTACATTATTACATTATAATTCAAGTATTACAAGTCATTAAGATTTTCTAATTATGATAATATAAATAAATTTATTTTTTATTGTTATCAAAAATTTAATTAATTTTTTATTTAAATTACAAATAATGATTTTTTTGATTTTTTTATAAACCTATATTACAGGCTTATAAAAAATCTTCATTCCCATATTGAGATTTTAATTCTTTTTATTAGAATATTCTTGACATTAGATTTCGGCTATCGTATATTTGCTGTCATATTAAAAAAACATGAAATCATGAAAGTTCAAACTAAAAATTTGATAAACAAAAAACTTACAATGCTCATAGTAGCTTGTATTGTTTTGTTTCATTCATATACTTACAGCCAAGACACTTATTTGACTTATGATAACAATATTGCTAGTGAGAAAATTTCAGAAAAAACAAGAACTAATATTCCACAACGAAACATAATTCAAGATAATTTGAATTATTTCGAATTGGAATATTCCTTTTCAGGATTATCGATAGCAAATAAAAAAGTTGACAAAACAACTTATAACAAAATTAGTATTGATGGTTACGGACACATGTCTGAATTAGGAAAACCTGAATTGCCATCTCATAATGATGTTATTGCTGTTCCTGAAAATGCAAAAATTAAAATTACGATTATCAGTGCTGAGAGTAAAGAATACAGGGGATATATGATTCATCCGGCATTAGAACCTGCAATTGATACTGAGGGTGCTCCTGACCCTGCATTTGTAATTGATAATTCTCAGTATAATACTGATGAATATTATCCTAAAGATATTGTTAAAATTGTTGATGTACAAAAATTGAGAGGAACACCTCTTGCTTTTGTACAAATCAGACCTGTTCAATTTAATCCTGTAACAAAAAAAATCAAAGTTTATACAAATATTAAGTATCGTATAGAATTTATTGGTGGAAATAAATCTTTTGAAAGAATCAGCAGAGAAAGTACTTCGCATTATAATAAAATAATAAAAAATACTGTTTTAAATTCATCTGTCATTCCAAGTGCTGTAAAATCAAAAACATCTAACGGAGATAGAAAAGATTATATCATTATAACTACATCAACTTATAGTGCAGCAGCTGACACATTAGCAAAATGGAAACAACAATTAGGTTATACTGTTGAAATTATTGCAAAATCAAGTTGGACTGCTGCTGAAGTAAAAGATTCAATACATACAAGATATCAAAACTGGACTCCAAAACCAGATTACTTTGTAATAATTGGTGATCAGGCAGATGTTCCTGCAGAGCTTCATTTAGCTCCAAATTCAAATAGTTTTGCTACCGACCTATATTTTGCTTGCATGGATGGAACTAGCGATTATATTGCTGATATGGCTCATGGAAGAATTTCTGTTACTTCTGCTTCTGAAGCATTAACTGTTGTTCAGAAAATGGTTAATTATGAAAGAAACCCAATAAGTGACGCAACTTATTATTCGACAGGTGTAAACTTTGGCGAATTTCAAGATGATAATACAGATGGATATGCCGATAGAAGATTCTGCCATACAAACGAAGACATAAATAGTTATCTTGTTTCCAGAGGCTATAATATGAGCCGTGAATATTACACTCCAACAACTGTAACTCCAACAAATTATAATAGCGGTTATTATTCAAGTAGCGAAGCAATTCCGTCAACTTTATTAAAATCAAATAGTTTTCCATGGATTAGCGATGGCGGAGTAGGAAATGTTCACTCAAATTTTAATGCCGGAAGATTTTTAGCTGTTCATAGAGGTCATGGTTATGATGGTGGTTGGGGATGGTGTCATCCATTCTTTGTTTCTCACCCCTATTATCACAATATTGATGATTTAACAAATGGTGAGAAACTACCTGTTTTAATAAGCATAGATTGTCATTCAGGTGATTTTAATACTGCAAATTGTCTTGCAGAAAATTTTATACGAAAATCCAATGGAGGTGCTGTTGGCGTTATTGCTGCTTCTTTTTATAGTTATAGCGGACCAAATGATGGTTTTGCATTAGGATTGATTGATGCTATCTGGTCAAACCCGGGGTTAGTTCCAAGTTTTGGTGCAGGAGGAATTAGCAATCCAACATTGTCTTCTCATTCAGATATTCATACAATGGGTGATGTCCTTAATCAAGGATTAATTCGTATGATGGAAACATGGACAGGTTCAACTGTACAAAACCAATATACTTCGGAATTATTCCATTATTTCGGTGACCCGGCAATGAAAATCTGGACTTCTGCTCCAACAACAATAACTGCAACTCACAATGACACTTTACCTAAAAATTCAACTACATTAACTATAAATAATTCAAGCTGCATAGATGGATTAGCAACACTTTATTTTCAGGGAGAATTAATCGGACAAACTCAATTGGCAAATGGAACAGGAACGATTTCATTTATAGCAATGGATACTGCTAATGCAATATTAACAATATCTAAACACAATTACAGACCATATATTTCCAATATTCAAATTAATAATGGGATTGCAGCTACGCCTCCGGTTGTTCAGGCAAGTAATATTAGTTTTTCACAATCAAGCAAAACAACTACATCTATTACAGTAAACTGGGTAAATGGAGATGGTGACCGTAGATTAGTAAAAGTTAATACTGAAAACACATTCTCTAATCCAGTTGACGGTGAAGAATATACTGCAAATACAACCTATGATGGTAACGGTGAACAAGTTGTTTACAATGATAACAGAAGTTCTGTTACTGTTGATAATTTAACAGAAGGAGTTACATACTGGTTTAGAGTTTATGAATATAATAACTTCGGAGAATTTACAAAATACACTACAATTACAGAAACAAACAATCCAAATACTGATGGTGGTAGTATTCCATTACCTGTTGAATTATTATCGTTTACTGCAAAATATACTGGAAATTCAGTTGAACTAAATTGGAAAACAGCATCAGAAATCAATAATGATTATTTTGTAATTGAGCGTTCGCTTGATGCTGAAAATTTTGAGCCAATTTCTACAATTATAGGAGCAGGAAACAGCAACACTACATTAAATTATTCATCAACAGATTTCTCCCCTTTAAACGGCATTGCATATTATAGGTTAACACAAAAAGATTATAACGGAAATATTGATAATCTGCAAACTGCTTCTGTCAATTGTACTCAGGATAGCAAATTTGAAATTGTTAATATTATAAATAACGACAATAATGTGTTAACAGTTTTTATAAACACAAGTTCAACTCAAAAATTGACTTTTAACTTAATAGGAGTTAATGGTCAACAAATACTTTCTAAATCAGAAAATCCAAATATTAATGGTGTAAATAAAATTTCATTTAATCTACCCGAACTAAATCAGGGAATATATGTTTTGAATGTTCAGAACTCAAAGGAATCAATTAGTAAAAACTTCTTTTTAAAATAAAAAGCTATGAAATTAAAAAAGAAATTATACATCTTATTAGTGGAAGATAACCTGCTAAACATTAAACTGGCTATAATAAATCTCAAGAAACTTGGTCATATTATTGATACAGCTGAAAACGGAAAAACTGCAATTGATAAATTTAAGAAAAACCACTATGACATTATTTTAATGGATATTGAAATGCCTGAAATGAATGGAATTGAAGCTACTAAAATTATAAGAAAATTAGAAAACCAAAGTAATACGAAATCAAAAATTAAAATTATTGCATTAACTGCTCACAACAATGAAGATAAAGAAAAATACTTAAGTGTTGGTATGGATAATCTATACTCAAAACCTATGAGAGCTAATGAATTTTCAGATATTATAAACTATAATTAATTTATTAACTAGCTATTTAATATGAAAAAACTAAGAGTATTATGCATATATGTTCTTTTAATCCATTCATGCTTGCAACACGATAACTTAGGGGGAATTAAAAAATCTTGTTGAGCATCGGAAGAAAATAATTAATGCATATATAAAAAAACCGACTTAATTGTCGGTTTTTTTTCTATAATTTATGAATCGAAAAACTTACTATTCCCCAGAGCTTAAAATCCATATCTTCGGTTATTTCAATAGATTTAAAATTCTTGTTCTCAGCTTTCAGAAATATTCTTTTTCCTTTTTTTATAATTCGTTTCACAGTAAATTCACCATTAATTACTCCAATAATAATCTTCCCGTTTGATGGTTCAAGCGAACGGTCAACAACAAGAATATCACCATCGTAAATACCGGCATCTATCATTGAATTACCATTAACTTTAATAAGAAAAGTAGCTGATTTGTTTTTTATCAAATATTCGTTTAAATCAAGTTTTCTATCCAAGTGGTCATCGGCAGGTGAAGGAAATCCTGCTGATATTTCATCAGTGTATAAAGGCAATTTTATTTTTGAATCTGTCTCCGGATTATATATTTCGAAATTTTCACTTTCTTTAATTTTCTCAAATATTTCTTTTTCCATTTTTTTACGTAATTATTATATTCCTGAAATGCAAAATTAATTAATTTCATAGCAAATGATTATTAATAATAATTTATTAATAAATTTGTTTGGAATTTTATGGAGAATATCTCTTTAAACAACAAAAAACCAACTGCCAATATGACTCAATACAATAACGTATCAACTTTAATTCAGACTTCTATATCTTTTACCTAAATCATAAATTTAATATCAATAATAAAAATAAATAATAAAACATGTTTGAAAATTCTTACGTAATAGTCGCAATAATTTGCATTTTGGTAATTGTTTCTTACGGATATACTTTTATATCTCAGAAAACAAAAATACCATCTGTATTAATGTTATTGCTTACAGGTATCATAGCTAAACTTGTCCTCTCCTACTTGGGTTATGAATTACCAAACATGCAGACTTTGCTTGAAGTTTTTGGAATTATTGGAATAATTTTAATTGTTTTAGAAGGAACATTAGAATTAAAACTTGAAAAAAGCAAACTTAAACTAATACGAAAGTCATTTGGTTCAGCTTTAATGGCTTTATTAATATCTTCAGCAATCATTGCTTTAATATTCAAACTAATACTTGACGTTCCATTTCAAACTTGCTTAGTAAACGCTATTCCTTTTGCTGTAATCAGCAGTGCAATTGCAATTCCAAGCGTTATGAGTTTTTCGGAAAACAGAAGAGAATTTATAATTTATGAATCAACATTTTCTGACATTCTGGGAATTATGTTTTTTAACATAGTTGTTCAAAACAGCACTTTTACTGTCCATTCGTTTTCGTGGTTAGCTATTGACTTTGCTACAGTTCTTGTTATTTCTTTGGTTTTTTCTATGTTGCTGATGTTTTATATTGCAAAATCAAAAATGAATATTAAATTTTTCCTTTTAATCTCAATTTTGATTTTACTTTATGCTTTCGGGAAGCTTGTTCACTTATCATCTTTGCTGTTGATACTTATTTTCGGACTTGTTCTAAACAATTTGAATTTAATATGGAAAGACAGAATGAACAAATTTATTAATCTGGAAAATTTAAATATTGGAATTGGACAATTTAAACTGATAATAAATGAATCGGCATTTTTAATACGCACATTTTTCTTTTTCATTTTTGGTGTTACATTCACTTTTGCCAGTCTTGCTAATCTTACGGTTATTTTGATAGGAATTGTAATCATCATTGTTCTGTATGGAATAAGATTTCTGTATCTTAAATATATTACTCGTTTTCAACTTTTTCCTAATCTTTTAATTGCACCTCGTGGATTAATTACAGTTCTTCTGTATTACAGCATACCTGAAGAATATAGCATTGGAATTATTAGTCAGGGAGTTTTGTTTTTTGTTATTATTGTTTCAAGTGTTATAATGATGATAGGCTTGTTAAAATCAAAAGAAACCGATGTTGAAAATATTGAACAAAGTAGTGAAGAAGTAGAACTTGAAATAAATCCTACTGATTCAGATATTAATATAAGTTAATATCTCTCTTTAAAGCACAAAAAAACCATCTTAAACTTATGATATAGGATCCATTAAAGCGAAATTTGGAATATTAAAAAAAAATTCTTAAATTTGCAATCTGCTATTTTTTATACTCAAAAGACATTTGTCTTTCATCATTTTACTGTGTTTATTACAATCAAAAGAAAGGATTTATTAGCATGTATTTAGAATCTCTAAAATTTCAAGAAGATATTGACGTATTTTTAAAAAAGACAAAACCTGAATTTAAAGTTTATACAAGAAATAATTACAAAAATCTACCACAAATAAATAAAAATCTCAGCGAAGAAGAACTCTATAATATTGACATTGTTTCTTTAGTTCTTCCGTTTAAAGTTAATTCTTACGTTGTTCAGGAATTAATTGACTGGAATAATATTCCAAAAGACCCGATTTTTATTATAACTTTTCCACAAAAAGAGATGCTCATTCCTGAGCATTTCAACATTGTTGCCAAATTAATAAAAGAAAATGCATCAAAAGAAGAGCTTGACCTAGCAATTTATAATATCCGAATGCAGCTTAACCCCCACCCTGCCGAACAAATCACTCTAAACATACCAACTATTGATGGTGAGAAACTGATGGGTTTGCAGCATAAATACCGTGAGACTGCTTTATTTTTCCCAACACAAGGTCAAACCTGCCACTCATATTGCACTTTTTGTTTTCGCTGGCCACAATTCATAAATCTTGATAACCAAAAATTTGCTTCCAAAGAAGTTGACCTTTTAATAAAATATCTTAACGAACATAAAGAAATTACCGATATTTTATTTACAGGTGGAGATCCAATGGTGATGAATGCTAACATTTTATCAAAATATCTTAACGCAATTATTGATAAAGTACCTACCATTAAGAACATCAGGATAGGTTCTAAATCACTTTCATACTGGCCTTATAGATTTATATCCGATAATGATTCCGAAGATATTTTGAAATTGTTTGAAAAAGTTATTCAGTCGGGGAGACATTTAGCATTTATGGCACATTTCAATCATTATAACGAATTGAAAACTCCTGCTGTAAAATTTGCTATTAAAAAACTTCGCTCTATTGGTGTTGAAATTAGAACTCAATCACCATTATTAAAACATATAAATGACACTCCTGAAGTTTGGGCAAAAATGTGGGAAGAACAAGTTAGATTAGGATGTATTCCATACTATTTCTTTATTGCAAGAGAAACCGGAGCGCAGCATTATTTTTGTATTGGTCTTGAAAAAGCCTGGGAAATTTTCCAAAAAGCATATAATCAAGTTAGCGGTTTATCGAGAACTGTTAGAGGACCAAGCATGTCTGCTTATCCCGGAAAAATTCAAATTATTGGAATTACTGAAATTAAAAACGAAAAGGTTTATGTTTTACAATTTCTACAAGCAAGAAACCCCGATTGGGTAGCAAGACCTTTCTTTGCTAAATATGACCCTGAAGCAACATGGCTGACTCAACTAAAACCTGCATTTGGCGAAGAACAATTCTTCTGGGAAGATGATTTTAGTCAAAATTATCTGTAAGCAAATAATTTCATTTTTTTAATTTTTAGATTTCAATATCTTTGCATAATTATTAAAATCTAATTCAAATGGCAAAGGACTGGAAAGACCGATTAGGAGTTGTTTACTCAACAAATAAAGATTTTCAATACGAAAATGAGCAGGATAAAACCCAAGAAACATTAGCATCAAATCAGCAAAATCTTAAAGTTCTTCTTGACAAAAAAAACCGTAAGGGCAAAGTCGTTACTCTTATCTCAGGTTTTATTGGAAGTGAAAATGATTTAAAAGAATTAGGGAAAAAATTAAAAACTAAATGTGGAGTTGGTGGCTCCGTTAAAGAGGGTGAAATTCTAATTCAAGGAGATTTTAGAGAAAAGGTCTTTCAAATCTTGCAAAAAGAAGGATATAAAGTTAAAAGAATAAATTAGTTTGCTTTGTTAAACTAATCCATATTCAATTGCAAGCATAAACATTGCAAACAAATCTATAATTACTAAAGTCAGTGAAATTTCATCAAATTTCTTTAAAACAATTTTTATTAAAGTAAAACTTAACAAACCAAAAATTATTCCTTGTGTTAAAGAATATGTTAAGGGAATTAATACTATTGTTAAAAAAGCAGGAATTGCATCTTCGAGATTCGTCCAGTTTATTTTATTAAAAGGACTTGCCATAAACACACCAACCAGAACCAAAATAGGAGCTGTTGCAACAGTAGGTATTATTTCAGCTAATGGAGAAAAAAACATAAAAGGAAGAAATAATAATCCGCAAACAACAGCAGTAAAACCTGTTCTTCCTCCTTCATGGATTCCTGCAGCAGATTCTATATAAGAAGTTCCCGGGCTTGTTCCGATTAGCCCTGCCAGAAAAGTTGAAAAACCATCAACAATCATACTTTTTTTAATATTTTTTGGGTCTCCGTTTTCATCTTTCAGGTTACCTGCTTCAGCAACACCCACAAATGTTGTGATACTATCGAACATATCAACAAATAACATTGCAAATACAACAGGAATAAAAGCATAATTAAGAGATTTTATCAGGTCCATTTTAAAAAACCAGCTAAAGTCGGGTGATGCGTAGAATCCATTATAATTAACAAGAGTAGCAACTCCATTATTTATTGAAGATGCGTCTCCATACAGTCTTCCAATAGGCAAAGCAAGAATTGTTGTTATTATAATTCCAATAATAAATCCAGCTTTATATTTCTTTACCACAAGGACAGTTGTTATTAATAATCCTGCAAGAAAAGTAAGTGTAGTAGCATTTATTAATCCAACTCCCACAAAGGGAGGTTTTGTTACTATAAATCCTGAATTAACAAATCCATTTAGTGCTATAAATAATCCAATTCCAATAGCACCGGCAGTACGAATTATTTTTGGAATTGCATTAATTATCTGTGTTCTAATATTAAAAACAGAAAGCAATATAAAAATAACTCCAGACCAAAAAACAGCACCGAGAGCAATATATGGATCAACATTCAATCCTATTACTACCGAATAAGTAAAGTAAGCATTTATCCCCATTCCCGGAGCAATCATAATAGGATTTTTTGCAAATATTCCCATTGCAATACTTGAGAATGCACTTAAAATTACGGTTGCCGTTAAACTAGCACTGTAAGGAATACCTGCATCACTTAAAATTTCAGGGTTGACAATAATAATATACATTCCGGCAATAAAAGTAGTGATGCCGGCAATTATTTCTGTTCTTAGGTTTGTTCCGGAAGATTTAAATCCAAAATACTTTTCTATCATAATTGATTTTTATAATCTTAGTAAAATAGATAAACTCCAAATATCTATTTTTCAAATACCACAAAATCTGTTCTTCGATTGATTGCTCTGCCTTCAGGAGTTTTGTTTGTTTTGATAGGCTTTGTTTCGCCATATCCTTTCCACCTTAGTCTTTCGGCTTTAATACCATGCTTAACAAGATTATTATAGACTGCCTTTGCTCTATTATCTGACAAAATCAAATTATCTTCAACACTACCTACATTATCGGTATGTCCACCGATTATAATTTTCATTGAAGGATTATTTTTCAATAGAGCAACAAGTTTATCAAGTTCAACTTTTGATTCAGGTTTCAGCACATATTTATCAGTATCAAAAAATATGTTTTTCAATACAACAGTCTCCCCAATTTTTACGGGTTGGAGTGGAATATCTTTTAAATAGGGTTTTAAATCAGAATATTCACCTTTCAGAGAAAAATTATCTGAATAAAAAAGATAACCGTCTTTAGCAATATTTAAAGCATAGTCTCTATCGCTTGGAATACTAACAAGGAAATCACCTCCAACAGGGTCGGAAAAAGATTCCACAATAATTTTTCCAGTTTTAAGCTCAATTAATTCAAATTTTGCCCTAAGTTTTTTATTAGTTTCTTTATCATAAACAACCCCTTTCATATAAGTCAAAGGAATTGGTTTATATTGTTCTGGAAGATTAAAATAATATAAGTCTAAAAGTCCGTATCCTCCCTCCCTATCCGAAGCAATAATGGCTATGTTTCCATCACCTGAAACAAGCAGGCTATTTTCGTTTTTCAAAGTATTAATAGGATATCCAAGATTGACGGGTTCTTGCCATTCGCCGTTTTCATCCATTCTTGACACAAATATATCCAACCCGCCCATGCCGGGATGACCATCAGACGAAAAATAAAGTGTTCTGCCGTCAGGATGAATAAAAACAGATTCTTCAACTCGTGGAGTATTGATTTTATTACTTAGTTTCCTGGGATTTGTCCATATTCCTTTATCAATATATTTTGTAACATAAATATCATGATTGTTTATGCCTTCCTTTGTAATTGTTCCTCTGATAAAATAAAGTGTTCGCCCATCGGATGACAATGATGGCTGAGTTTCCCATTGATTTGTGTTTACGGAATATCCGAGATTTTGGGGTTTACTCCAAAATCTTCCATTGCGATAAGTTAGAAACAAATCACAACTTCCATATCCCTTACGATTTTTACCATAATCACCATATAATTCACAAGCAGCAAAAATTATCATATTCCCGTCGGGTGATAAAGTTGGTGCTCCTTCATTTAAAATTGTGTTTACAGGTGGACCAAGATTTTTGCTTTCACTCCATTTGCCGTTTTTCTTTTTGCTTATAAAAAAATCTTCCTGAGTCTTTCCTTGCGCCGACATATCGTCAATTTGTCTTGTAAAAAGCAAGGTATTATCATCAACAGTCATACAGGGAAAATATTCTCGAAATTTTGTATTGATGTTTGCACCCAAGTTAATAGGCTTGAAAGCAACAGGATTTTTTATGGCATTTAATGCGAAATCACAACATCTAATTCTGAACTCTGCTTTTTCTATTAATCCTTCGGGATTACGTCTGTATTTCAAATATTTATTTAAGTATTTTTTTGCATCCTGATATTCTCCGAGATTAAACTCTAAATTCCCTAAGTTCAAATATATTGGAGGAAAGCAATCAGGAGAAATGCTAATAGTTTTTTTAAATGCTTCTATAGCTTTATTTGTTTGCTTTTTTTCGACATACACCTCCCCCATTAAAAGATATGCTTCATAAAATCGAGGGTCAACATCTACTGCTTTATTTAATTTAGAAATAGTTCCTTCGTAATCATAACTATCAAATGCTTTGGTTGCAGCCTCATATAATTTTGCTGCCTTTTTTGATTTTGTTGATAGTTCATAACCTAATGGTTGGGCATTACAGAGGCTCTGTTGAATAATTAAGAGAAATATAATTAATGAGAAGTTTTTTATAAATATCATTTTTTAATTTTTAAAATTAACCTATCAAAATGTTTGGTATAAAAGTAAATGTTTTCTTTCATTTTTCAGGTTTGATATTATTTTTTATTTGTTAATATTCAATCAAAGCATTACAACTTTTACACCCTAAGCCAGATAAACCTAGACGGGCAAACTGGAAAAGACAAATTACAAAGGACAAATTACAAATAAGTTCCAATTATCAAAAATAATAAAATACCAAATCTGATGTTAAACACAAACAAGCTTGCCTTTAAAATAATGACTAAAGCAGGTAGTCAAGTTTGGAATTTTGTACATTGTCGATTGGTAATTATCTAGACGGACAAGTTTTGAAATTTGATACTTTTTTTTTGTTATTTTCCGCCAAGGACCGAAAAAAGTCCGTATGAAATAATACACAAATATTATTGATAAGATACTGACTTATATTTTAAATATTTTATAAAGAATAAGGAAAAACGGTATTTTTGTAGATTACAATGTTACTATTTGTAAGATGGAATTAAACAAAAACAAACAATATTATAAATTTTGCATCTAT
>CAYLPA010000071.1:0-10525 GCA_964385385.1 uncultured Saprospiraceae bacterium
TATTGAACAAAAAGAATTTTCGCTATTGTTTCACAAACTTTACTGTCGCAAAATCAGGAGTAATAGTCGTATCATTCCCAAGTGGTGGACTAACAAATAAAGAAATCGGCTGTTTTGGATTTGTCTCAGAATTTGCTGAGGTAAATGTAATTCCATTATCAGTTCCAGAATCATAAACTAATCCGGGCACTGTTTTTTCATTAATAAATTCACCATCTTTCAAGAGATTAATATTTACAGCAGCAGCGTACCAATCGGGACTTGGAGCAATCATAGTAGCTAAAGTAATTGAAGGGTGTTGTTTGTCAACATTAACAAGAACCGAAATATTTCCTGTTCCACTGCCTAAGCCATCTCCAACAACTAAATTAAAACCTTCCCCCGTAGATATTCGATTGGTAATCTCAAAATCAAGAGGCGAGGTTGCTCCTGCTTCAGCCATTTTTTTTATTCCACCTGATGCCATTGTGCCAACTTGAAAAAAATTGCTTGTAGAATCATGACTCCATCCAATTAGTTTTGAAAAATGAGCATTTGATGGGTAATCTGTTTGGAAATTTTGACTGCTCCAATTAAAACTAAAAGTAACTTTATATTTAACATTTTGAATAGGATCATCTTTCTTACAAGCAGTGAAAAGAATTACTACGAATAGTAATATCAGTAAAACATGTTTTTTCATTTTGTTAATTTTTAATTCTTAAATATTTTAATTCCTAATTATTTTATAAGATTTCAAAAGTCCCGTTTCGGAAAAAAGTTGAAAAATAAGTACTTGTTTCTTAAGTTCTGTAATGGAAATTTGTTCAGAGAATTTAGCTTTTTTCAATTCCCTTCCACAAACATCTAATATTCTATAATATTGAATTTTATTATTATAGCTTTCAACATAAACTATCCCTGAATTAGGATTTGGATAAATTATTGGCAATTCTGTAGATTCAAATAATTTATTAATATTTGTTGGGATATATTCAAATGATAATTCATCTATCCATAATTCAGATGCTTCATCAGGTCTGGTTGTTGCAAAAAACACAACGACTATAGAATCTGGTGTTACAGCTGAAAAATAATTTATGAGTACTTCAAAATTTGCCCATCCCGAAGTAGAAACAAAACTAATAGTGCTTTCTGAATATGCAATAGTATCAATTTTATTTAGGCTATAGTTATATTTTTTTAATAGAACAATACATTTCCCAGAATCCTGAGTTGATGTAATCGAATCAAAATACCGATAATATCCTTTTAATTTTGTTGGGGAGTATGGGAAAGCTGAGCCTCCTTTGCTAAAATCAATATATCCATCTTGTCCTGTTGTAAAATGAGTTCCATTTGTTATATATGTGTCAAAAGGCTGACCATTAACCTTCTTTAAAAGTGGCAAGGCACTTAATTTAACTGCTACACTGGAATAAGGCGTTGTGAAGTCAAAACCGACATTCCATAAAATTTCAGGAGCAGGTCCAAATATAGTATTTGGTGTTAGGGAAAAAGCAGTATCTGTAGTATAACCTGACCTTATTAAAAAAGCATCAGAGCTGGTCCAATTCCAAATTCTGTCTATTCCTCCTATATAAATAGAATCGAAACTACTGTTCTCAATGTTTTGTGCAAATGAAAAGTGAAAGACAAAGAAGGTTAATGCGAATGTTATAGTAAGTTTTTTCATAATTTTATTTTTTTAGTAAATAGTATTACAAATACTCAGTTACATTCCTGATTTATTATTATTAACTTTTCAATACTAAAACCATTTATTTTTGCTACTTCTAAAAGCTCCGAATAAATTTTATTATCCAAATTCTTGTTTTTCGAAAGTATCCACAAATATTTTCTTGATGGGTCTCCAACTAAGGCATACTTATAATTTTCGTCCAAAGAAATTATATAATAATCTCCAGCAAATGGCCAGAAAAATCGGACTTTCAATCTGCCCTGAAATTTCACATTTGGTACCCAAGCAGTTCCTTTAATATCTTTAAACTTACCTTTTTCATCTAAAAAATAACCTTTGTTTAAAACTTCAATTTTTTCATTACTTTTTAGTGTGTAAGTCGCAGACACACACGTCAAGCCCTTTTCAAATTTATTTGGCAATCGGGCAATCTCGTACCACGTACCTGCATATTTATTAATATCTACTACCTCGACTGTAGGTAATTCTTTGCTTGTTTTACAAGATAAAAAACTAATCATAACTATTATTATTAATATATAATTTTTCATTATTCTATTTGTTAATTGACTGAATTACACCAAAGATAATTATTTTTTTTCTTATATGAATATTTTTCATCAAATATAAAAAGATTTGAGCAATACTCAAATTTAAATTTTATTTTTTAAGGAAGGTGCTTGTAATTAATTTAGCCTGATTAATTCATAAAAATTATAATTTTGTTTTACTTAAATATAAATCACAAGATTAGTAAAAATGATTTTTAAAAAAAACTTTTTCAATTTTTACCAAAGGTGCATTTCTTTTTTGCCCTACTCTTCGTTGCAAAGCCCTTGCAGTATGAGAATACAGCTTCAGGCTTTGACGTCTTGATTAGAACAAAAAATAAACGCATGAATTAATCAGCTTAGGAAAGAGTTTTCATTAATTTGCCAATAAAGACTATTTATAATGTTTTGTTTTTTTTGATATATTTATTTCAAGGCCCATAAAAATATAAAAATTTGTTTTAAAGTCTATTGGTCCCGGATTAAATCCGACTTCTGCTGTATAACTACCATTTATTTTTCTTAATGTTCGATATTTCATGCCAAATCTTATTCCGCAGGGAGAGGTTGGTGTATTTTCATTTACATTATACTCGTAATGATTAGAAATTAAATTGCCATTAATAATGGATTTTTCAATAACATCCATATTTTGAAACTCCTGATAAATAGGAAATAACACATCAATATAATATAAGGTAGTTGAACTAAAATCCTTAGTCCCATTATATGAACCTTCAAATTTTATTTTCATATCATGTTTTTGATAAAAAGCGAGTCCCAAATTAATGGTATTTGCATAATACATTGTTGAGCCTTGAATTGATTCAACTGAATCATTAGAAAGATTTACATCATATCCTTGATAAAAAAAGTTTATTGAATTCATCCATTGCGTACTCATATTAGATTGATAATGACCGAATCCTAATCTAACCGGAAATGCATGATATCGTTGTGCTTTTACTTTAACATAAGAAGTGTATTGATTTAACACTTCCTTTAAAACTACTCTTTCTACTCCATCAAAAATATGACCTCCGATTAAGTATTGACCTGTAAATTCATAAACCATCAAATTTTTCACATCACCGAAAGCTTGACCATATTTTACGTCTCCATTAAATTTAGCTTCTTTTTCACTAAATGCCAAAAAATTTATTTTCTCAGAATACGACCTTCTGAATCCTAAATCAATCGTAAATTTATTTTTGTAATTATAATATGCTCCTAAACCGAACCCTAAACTAAAATGAGATTTTGAAAAATCTACTGATATGGGTGATATATATGCCATAAAATTATTAACAGAACATGGATCATTTCTTTGAATTTCATACATTACTTCACCCTGAGAAAATAAAACCGAATTTATTGAAACAAGAGTGAGAATCATTATAATTTTTTTCAATTGTTTAAACATATCTTTTTGTTTTTGGGGTTTATTATGAAAATTTCTATTATTCTTTTAAACAAGTCAAACACTTGCAAATCAATTCATATGTGGTTTTTCAAGATATAAGGACACAGCAAATATACGAATTATACGTTTTTTAACAAATTGTTTTTGAATTTTTATGTTAAAAACTGCTCATAATTCTGCGGATTGATAATTTTATACTCGTGCTCCGGATACATATTTGCAAAACTTTTAGAAATAAACGGTTTTTTCTTTACGTTCCATTTTATTTCATAAGCATACAATTTACCATCTCTTTCTTCAATATAGTCAATTTCTTGCTGGTCTTGTGTTCGCCAAAAAAATGAATTTGCCCATATTTTATTGTAATGCAAATATTTAATCCTTTCACTTATTATAAAATTTTCCCATAAAACGCCAATATCAGTTCTTAATTCCGGCAAATTGAAATTAGCCAAAAGTGCATTTCTGATACCGTTGTCGAAAAAATAAATTTTTCTTCCACGTTTTAATTCTTTACGATGGTTGCGACTAAAAGCCGGAAGTCTAAATATAATAAAAGTTTGTTCTAAAAGTTGTATGTATTTTTCTACAGTTTGATTGTCCATTTCCAATAGTAAACCAAGGTTATTATAAGAAATTTCAGAACCTAATTGAAATGCAAGAGCTTGTAATAACTTCAGTAGTTTTTCTGGTTTCTTTATACGCTCCCACATCAAAATATCTTTATATAAATAGCTATCTGACAATTGTTTTAGTATTTCATTTTCACTACCCGGCTTACAAACCACTTCGGGATAATAACCGTAAATTAATCGGTGTGGCATTAAACGATTTTCTTCTAAAAAACCTTGATGGTTTATCATTTCAGAGAAAGAAAACGGAAAGAGTTTATATTCCCATTTTCTGCCAGTTAATGGTTCATTTACTTTATTGGCAAGTTCAAATGCCGATGAGCCGGTAGCTATAAGTTGAATTTCCGGTATTTCATCTGTTATTAGTTTTAACCTCAAACCAACATCTGTAATACGTTGTGCTTCATCTATTACTACAATTTTTTTTCCTGCAAATATTGTTTTTAATCTTGTAGATGAACTATTTTCAAACAAGGCTATTGTATCTGCTTCATCAGCATTGAGCCACAATACATCGTTTTTTTGACTTACAATTTTTTTAAGCATAGTAGTTTTCCCGGTTTGTCTTGCACCAAGAATAATAATTGCTTTACCATCAAAAAGTCTTTTTTCTATTTCATTTTCTAAATTTCGTGTTATCATAATAGATATTTTGAATACAATCGCAAATATAACGTATTTTTTGCGATTACATTCTCTTTTTTCGCAAAATTTAGCAATTTTTTGTTTGACACATTAATAATCCTGTTAATTCATTGCTATCGTCAATAATTGGTTTTTTAAATCAGGATACAGCAAATATAGGAAATATTAATTGTGAATAAAACTGCAAAATCAAAATTATCATTAAATTTGAACAATAAATTTTAGCCTGCCCGTCTGTAACTTTAGATTAGGCGGGTCTATCCGCCAGAAGCTTTAGCATAGGTGGTCATTCGATTGTCATTAAGTTGTCATTCAATTAAAATTTGTAATTTTAGTCATTTCTTAATTAAAATATCAATACATGAAAATCATCTCTTATAACGTCAACGGAATTCGTGCAGCATGGAAAAAAGGGTTTTTAGAATGGATACAATTTGTGAATCCCGACATAATTTGCATTCAGGAAACAAAAGCTCAACCAGACCAAATTCCTGTTTTTGAACTTCAGGAAATTGGATATTTTACCTATATTTTTTCAGCCAAAAAGAAAGGCTATAGCGGAGTTGCGATAATCACAAAACAAGAACCCGATAATGTAGTTTACGGAATGGGAATCTCAAAATATGATGATGAAGGCAGATTTATTCGAGCCGATTATAAAGATATTTCTGTTGTCAGCGTTTATCATCCAAGTGGTTCAAGCGGCGAATTACGTCAGGCATTCAAAATGCAATGGCTCGATGATTTTCAACAATATGTTGATGAGTTAAAAAAAATCCGTCCTAAGCTTATCATTTCAGGAGATTACAATATTTGTCATAAACCTATTGATATTCATGACCCTATTAGAAATGCAAAAAGCTCAGGATTTTTACCCGAAGAACGCGAATGGATTGGGAAATTTATTGATAGCGGATTTATAGATTCTTTCAGGTATTTCAATAAAGAACCTCATAATTATTCGTGGTGGAGCTATCGTGCAAATGCTCGTGCTAAAAACTTGGGCTGGAGACTTGATTATCATATGGTCAGCAAAAATCTTGAAAACCAATTAAAAAGAGCGGTGATTCTTCCACAAGCAAAACATTCCGATCATTGTCCGATTGTTTTGGAAGGTGATTTCTGAAATTCTTAAATATTACATCGCAAAACATTTATAATTTACGCTAATAAAACCTCTTCCTTTTTAACATTTCATTGTTAGTATTTTTTAATATTCGCCAAAATTTCATTGATTAGTTTTGTAATTTTGAATAATATTCCTTTAAAACATAGAAAAATGAAAAATCTATTATTAAAACCAATTTTTTTGATTGCATTAATTTCAGTACTATTAGTTTCTTGTGTTCCTCAAAGAAAATATAAAGAATTAGAAACTAAGCGAGATTTATGTAATACGGAAAATCTGTCACTGAAAAAAGAAAATCAAAATTTAACGATTCTTACAAATGAACAAACTGCCGAGCTGAAAAAGTTAAAAAAACAAATAAAAGTGCTTGTTGATGACACATCATCTGTAGGAAATTCAATGCGTAGAGCAAGAGTAAATTACGAACAACTAAACAAAACCTATGAGTTGTTATTAGATAAAAACAAAGAATTGTTATCGGGAAACCAAAGCGAGACACAAAAGATTTTATCGGAACTTCATGCAGCTCAGGAAAATTTGCTGAAACGTGAAGATGACCTAAAAAAATTGGAAAAAGATTTTGCTATAAAGAAAAACAGTCTTGATGAGTTAAGTCAGCAGTTGGCAATTTCACAAGCTGATATGCAAAAAAATGAAAAAAAACTTATTGAATTACAATCTATTTTGTCAAAAAAAGATTCTGTTGTTAATGCTTTGAAAGCAAAAGTTTCGGAAGCATTAATGGGATTCAAAAACGATGGTTTAACTGTTGAGCAAAAAAACGGAAAAGTTTATGTTTCCTTAGAAGAAAAACTTTTGTTTGCATCGGGCAGCTTTCAGATTAGTGCAAAAGGAATCGATGCATTGAAAAAATTATCAAAAGTTCTTGAAAACAATCCTGATATTTTTATTCTTATTGAAGGTCACACCGATAATGTTCCATATAAAGGCACTGGAAATCTTAACGACAATTGGGATTTAAGTGCAAAACGAGCAACATCAATTGTGAAAATAATTATTACAAACAGCAAAGTTGACCCTGCAAGATTAACAGCAGCGGGTCGCAGCAAATATCATCCGATTGATGAAGAAAACACACCCGAAGCAAGAGCTAAAAACCGAAGAACAGAAATTATTCTTACTCCAAACCTTGACGAGTTGTTTGAGATTATTGATAATAATTAAATCAATTTAAAAAAACCTAGCATTTTAACATGCCGAAGCTTTAGCCTAGGCGGGTCATCCAGTAGTCATTCTGTTGTCATTCAATGGTCATTCAATGGTCATTTTGAATTTTGTCCATTAGGAATTTTAGTCATCTACCTACTCAAAAAAAGATTCTTCAGCAGTCAGGTTTTAAGTGTTTTGAAAAATTTTAAAAAGAAAGTCATTTTTTTTTAATATATTTGATACCTGAAATTAAAATCCATTTCTATGAAAAATTTACTAGTAACTTTTCTGGCAGTATTATTAATTACCAATAATATATATTCACAAAAAAAACGTTTGGGTGAAGAAGATTTAGCTGAAGAAAAAGAATATACTTCGCTTAAAAAAGCTCTTCCAAAAACAATTGATGTTTATAAATTAAATCTAAAAGGGCAAGGTCTTAAAAAAATTCCACCCGAAATAAAAAGATTAAAAAACTTACAAGTTTTAGACTTATCTGATAATGATATATCAATTTTGCCTAAACAATTATTTGAATTAGTAAATCTTCAGGTATTAATTCTCGACGGTAACGAAATAGTAACTATTCCTGAAGGAATTTCAAATATCGAATATCTTGAAGTTTTGAGTTTGGCAAATAATCCTTTAAAAGTATTACCTAAGTCAATAAAAAACATGTCAACTTTAAGAAAAGTTTGCCTTGCTAATAATCCAGAAAATGATTTAATGAAATCGGTTTACTTTTTAACTTTTATTGAATTTTTTGAATCATTGGATATTAGTAATAACAACATCGACACACTTCCTCGTGAGGTTGCAAATTTTATTCATTTATACCATTTAGACATTTCTAAGAATCCTAATCTTAAATTTGATACTGCTTTCAAAATGTTAGGTCGCCCCAGTATTATTCAATCAATAAACTTAAGCGATAACAATCTTAAAACTCTACCTACAAGCATAGGTGAACTTAGTAAATTGAAAGAAATTTATCTGGCTCGGAATGAAAATTTAGATATTGAACAAGTAATACAAAATTTGCTTCCTTTAGAAAAACTTGAAATTATTGGATTAAGTGAATCAAACCTAAAAAAACTACCTTCAGAAATTGGAGAAATTACAGAATTAACAAAACTTTTTTTGGGATATAATCAAATAGAAGAGTTCCCACCTGAAATAGGAAATTTGATATATCTTGAAGAAATTCACGCATACGATAATCAGCTTACAACTCTGCCTCCCGAAATTGGAGAATTACAAAATCTTGCAGAATTACATCTCTACAATAATCCTATTAGCTCGCTTCCGGAAGAAATAAAAAATCTTTTAAGTTTAAATTTGATGAGCTTGCCAGATGCTTCAATACAAAAAAAGGAAAAGAAAAAAATACTTGATTTATTACCTGACGTTGAAATTACTTTTTTTGATGAAATTGATGAAAAGTAGAAAAATTATTTTTTAGTTAAACAATTTTGCAAACACCTCTTCTATTTTTGAAACAAGAATAATATTTATTGAGAATTTTTTCAAGTCTAAAACTTTTTTATTGTAACGAGAAATAAAAATTTGTTCAAAGCCCATTTTTTCTGCTTCCGAGATTCTTAGTTCCACACGATTAACAGGACGAATTTCTCCGGATAAACCCACCTCAGCAGCAAAGCAAGTGTTTTTGTCAACAGGAATATCTGAATTTGAAGAAAGAATAGCAGAAACAACTGCTAAGTCAATTGCAGGGTCATCAACTTTGATTCCACCGGCAATATTCAGAAAAACATCTTTAGCTCCTAATCTAAAACCACAACGTTTTTCAAGAACGGCTAAAAGCATTCCTAATCTGCGAAGGTCAAAACCTGTTGATGAACGCTGGGGAGTTCCATAAGCAGCAGAGCTAACTAATGCCTGAGTTTCAATAAGCATGGGTCGCATTCCTTCAATTGTTGCAGCAATAGCCACTCCGCTTAAATTTTCATCTCTTTGTGAAATTAATATTTCAGAAGGATTTGAAACTTCTCTCAAACCAAAACTCTGCATTTCATAAATTCCTAATTCTGATGTTGAGCCAAAGCGATTTTTTGCGGCTCGCAAAATTCGGTAACCATAATTTCTGTCGCCTTCAAATTGCAAAACAGTATCAACCATATGCTCTAATAATTTGGGTCCTGCAAGAATTCCTTCCTTAGTAATATGCCCAATTAAAAATACTGGAGTGTCAGTCATTTTCGCATATCGTTGCATCTCGGCAGTACATTCTCTTATTTGAGAAATGCTCCCGGCAGAAGAATCAATATTATCGGTTTGCAAGGTTTGGATAGAATCAATTATTAATAATTCGGGCTTAATTTTTTCTATGCTAACAAAAATACTTTGAGTAGACGTTTCTGTTAAAATATAACAATTGTCGTTTTTAATTCCAATACGTTCAGAACGCATTTTAATTTGTTGGTAGCTTTCTTCACCGGTTACATAAAGAATTTTTTTATCTTTCATTCCAAGAGCAACCTGAAGCATTAAAGTAGATTTGCCTATTCCCGGCTCCCCTCCTATCAAAATTAATGTTCCGGTAACCAGCCCACCACCGAGAACCCTATTCAGTTCCTGATTATTAGTGTCAATTCTTATTTCTTGTTTCTCTGTAATTTCAGAAATCAACTGTGGTTTGTCTTTTCCATCTTTTGAAAATTGACTTTCCCATTTATTTGAGTCTTTGCTTTTTTGAATTACCTCTTCTACATAGGTGTTCCATTCTCCGCAAGAAGGACATTTTCCAATCCATTTCGTAGATTGAGCTCCACAATTCTTACAAAAAAAAGTAGTTTTTACTTTTGCCATATTAAGAGAATATTTAATTTAGACAAAAATAGAGAAAAGGGGTGGAGTAGAAAAGCAAATATTATAATTTACTATTTTTTATTTTATTTTCAATAATTGAAGTTGAATAACCTTCAAGAAAATCGATGGTTTCAACTGTGCCACCTTTAGCTGTAACAACATCGTATCCAACAATATCTTCTGCTTTATAATCAGCTCCCTTAACTAAAATATCCGGCTGTATAAGTTTAATTAAATTACACGGTGTGTCTTCATCAAAAATTATCACAACATCAACAAAATGTAGCGATGCCAGAAGTATTGCACGAGATTCTTCATTATTAATAGGTCGGTGATTTCCTTTCAATTTTCTTGCAGAAGTATCTGAATTTAATCCTACAATTAAAATATCTCCTAAA
Organism: uncultured Saprospiraceae bacterium; assembly: GCA_964385385.1. Taxonomy (GTDB): domain Bacteria; phylum Bacteroidota; class Bacteroidia; order Bacteroidales; family CAYLPA01; genus CAYLPA01. The sequence continues at coordinate 10,459 of CAYLPA010000071.1, forward strand.
TCAGCAGCTTTAGATAAATAATCAACATGACCTAAATGAAGAATATCAAAACAACCGTTTGTAAACA
>CAYLPA010000071.1:10625-12179 GCA_964385385.1 uncultured Saprospiraceae bacterium
GATAAATAATCAACATGACCTAAATGAAGAATATCAAAACAACCGTTTGTAAACACAATTTTCTTGCTTTTAAAATTCCAATATGCAAGAATTGGTTTTATCAATTCTTTGTCAAGAATTTTTGATTTCGCTATTTCTAATTGTTTCATTTTTTCTTTTTTGAAAACTTAAAAGTATAAGTGAAATACTGCCGGCAACAATAATCATTAAAGTTTGAGCTGTCCAAGAAATCCAGCCAAGAGCTAAACTTGTTGACTTTGTAATAAAATAAAGTGCTAATGTTTTTTGGACAATAATAGGATATAAACCAATTCCTCCAGGAGTTATCATTATTCCAATTGAACCAATAACAAGCACTGCTAATCCTGCTTCAATTCCAAGAGAACTTGTTTGAGGAAAACAGAAGAAACAAACATAAACCATGAAAAAATATAAGGTCCAAATTGCTATAGATTCTAGAATAAATAACAATGGATTTTTTATTTTAAATAAAGATTTTAATCCATGTAAAAATCCAATAGAAATTTCTTTTGTTTTTATATACAATTTTGATGTTTCTAGCTTCTTTTTAAAAATAAAAAATAAAATAATAATCAATCCTAAAATTCCTAATAAAGTAAATCCTACAAAATAGTCTAAAGAAAGAAATGAAAATTTCTCAGATAATTGGTCATATATTTCAGTTTGCAGATAATTGTTTAATCTTTCATATTGGGTAAAAACAGTAATGAAAAAAAGTATAAAAAATATTAACATGTCAAGAGCACGTTCAGTAATAACTGTTCCTAAAGATTTATTAATTGGGATTTTTTCATATCTGTTTAAAATGCCACATCTTGTGATTTCGCCAAGTCTGGGTATTGCATAATTTGCAAAATAACCAATCAAAACAGCAAAAAATGTGTTTTTTATACTTGGGTTGTATCCCATTGGTTTGAGTAATCTTCTCCAACGAACTGCTCTGATAAAATGACTAATAATTCCAAGAACAATTGATAATATTGCCCAACGGTAATCAGCTTTTTTGAAAGATATTATTATTGCTTTGCGTTCTTCTTCTGTTAAATCCTTAATAGAAAGCCAAACCAATAAAATACCAAGAGCTAAAAAGAAAAGCAGCTTAATTGCTGTAATTAGTTTTTTCTTCAAAAATTATTTTAATTTATTATTAAAGTCTGGAAATACGATATTTGGAGTAAAATGTTTCGCTTTTTCAAAATCCATTGTCGCATAAGAAACAATAATTATTAAATCATTTATTGTAACTTTTCGTGCTGCAGCACCATTGATTCCAATAATTCCGGCTCCTCTTTCACCTTTAATTACATAAGTTTCGAACCTCTCGCCGTTACTTATGTTATAAATATGAACTTTCTCGTTTTCAATAATATTAACAGCATCCATTAAATCCTCATCAATGGTAATGCTACCTATGTAATCTAGGTTGGATAGAGTAACTCTTGCCCTGTGAATTTTCGATTTTAAAACTTCTATTTGCATTGGACTGCAAAATTACTAAAAAAAATAGATATTATCTATCAAACGAATTTTTCC
>CAYLPA010000072.1:0-1498 GCA_964385385.1 uncultured Saprospiraceae bacterium
GCTATTGCTTCAACTTCTTCGACAGTAATTGGAATTCGTTGTTTTCCAAGATAACGACTTCCGCCATCAGTAACGAGAATATCATCTTCAAGACGAATGCCTCCAAAATCGCGATATTGATTTACTTTATCAAAATTAATAAATTCGTGATTTATCTTTTCGTTAAACCATTTATCAATCAAAGCAGGAATAAAATAAATTCCGGGTTCGTTAGTAATAACAAAACCTTTCTGAAGTTTTCTACCCATTCTCAGGTATGCAGTTCCAAACTCTTCGCTACGTTTTGTTTCGTTATCATAGCCAACATAATCTTCACCAAGACCTTCCATATCATGAACATCAAGTCCCATCATATGTCCTAAACCATGAGGTAAGAACATTGTGTGAGCACCGGCATTAACAGCTTCTTCAACATTGCCTTTCATTAATCCAAGGTCTTTTAAACCTTGAGCTATGGTTTTGGCAGCAATCATATGACAATCCCTATAAAGAACTCCGGGTTTTGTTGCAGCAGTAGAATTGTTGTTTGCATCGAGAACAATCTGGTAGATTTCTTTTTGTTTTTGAGAGAATTTTCCTCCAACCGGAGAAGTTCTTGTGTGGTCGGTAGCATAATGCATAGGCGATTCAAAACCGCAATCAACCAACATCAAATCACCATTATTAAGTAAGTTGCCATGATAATGATTATGCAGAGTTTCTCCACGTTTCGAAAGAATAACAGGAAAAGAAACCATGCCACCATAAGCAAGAGCAATACCTTCGATAGCACCTGCAATTTGGCGTTCATAAATTCCTGCCTGAGCCATTTTCATAGCTGTTGTGTGCATTTCAAAAGCAACATCCATTATCTCATCGAGATGAGCAATTTCAAACTCATCTTTCACTGACCTAAGCTCAACAATTGCTTTTATAAGTTCAACAGAAGCTTTTGCTTTAGTATCTTTTGCTTTTATTTCTAATAAATCTTCAAGGAGCAGCATATTTTCTGCACGATAGGGAGGCACAAAATGAATCTTTCTTCCTTTGTCAACAGCATTTGTAATTAATTCAAATAAATCTTCGAAAGGCATAGTGTCTTCAACTCCAACTTTTTTCGCCATATCTTTGACAGCAGGCTGAGGTCCCATCCAGATAATATCATCGATATCAACATCATCACCAAAAATATAATCTTTATCTTCGTCAACATCAATAACTCCGGCAAAGTCGGGGTGGTCAAGACCAAAGAAGTAAACAAAATCGCTGTCTTGTCTGAAATGATATGTGTTTGCAGGATAATTCATAGGAGATTCAGGATTACCAAGAATCAAAATCAAACCGTCTTTTACTTTACCTTTTAAACGATTTCTCCTTTTTATATAAACGTCTTTTTTGAACATAATTTCTATAATTAATGATTATTTTATTTCATGCAAAAGTAATTAAATTCATATTTATTTATAAGAATTCATTATTTTTTCGATTTCTTCAATTTCAACAGGAATATCTTTCATCA
>CAYLPA010000072.1:1598-5965 GCA_964385385.1 uncultured Saprospiraceae bacterium
TAAGAATTCATTATTTTTTCGATTTCTTCAATTTCAACAGGAATATCTTTCATCAGGTCGATGGGTTTTTCGTCAACCATAATATCATTTTTTTCTCTGAGTTTTCTTTGAGTCTTCTTTGTGGTTCTTTGTGTAACAGCTATTCCACAGAGATACTCAGAGAATACACAGAGTTGCTCAAAGATTGTAAATACAATAATATTTCCCGTCTTATCAAAATAAAATTTAGCCTAAGAATTCATTATTTTTTCAATATCTTCAATTTCAACAGGAATATCTTTCATCAAGTCAATGGGTTTTTCGTCAACCATAATATCGTTTTCTATTCTGATGCCTATTCCTTCTTCTTCAATATAAAGACCGGGTTCGCAGGTAAGAACCATACCTTTTTTAAACTCTGTGTTTTTTGCTCCTACATCATGAACATCCAATCCTAAAAAATGCGAAGTGCCGTGCATGTAATATTTAAAATACATGGGAGATTCAATTTCCTGATTTTCGACATCTTCTTTTGAAAACAGTCCTAACTCAATCATTTCTTTTTCCATTAATTTATTAACATCATTATTAACTTTATCAATAGAATTTCCTGGCACAAAAAGTTCTTTGGTTTGTTTAAAAACTCTTAGAACAGCTTTATAACATTGCTTTTGTCGTTCATTAAATTTCCCATTAACAGGAATTGTTCTCGAACAGTCGGCAGCATAATTTCCATATTCCGCTCCAAAGTCCATTAATAATAAATCTCCATCCTTACATTTTTTATCATTATCAATATAATGCAACACACAAGCACTTTTGCCTGAAGCAACAATTGGAAGATAAGCATGTCCATTAGCCCCGTTCCTAATATATTCGTTAGTGATTTCAGCTTCGACTTCAAATTCCACAAGTTCGGGTTTAACAAATTTCAATACTCTATCAAAAGCTTTAGCTGTGATTTTGCAAGCAGTTTTCATCAATTCGATTTCTTCCGGATCTTTTACCATCCTAAGTTCTGTTAGAATAGGAGCAATCCTTTGATAATTATGAAAAGGGAATTTTTCTTTTATCTCTTTAGCAAATCTTAAATCTTTTGTTTGTATTTCAGAAGTAAATTTAAGATTTTCGTTTTGGTTTAAATAAATATTTCTAAAATTAAGCATCAAATTTTTCAAAGTTTTATCAAAATCTTCAAGCCATATAACTATTTTCACTCCCGAAATTTCTGTAATTTCTTCTTTATTGTATTTGTGTCCAAACCAAATTTCTGTTTTTTTATCAGGTTTCAGAGTGAAAACAATTTCTCTTTTTGTTTCATCAGCATGTTGCGGACAAAGACAAAGGATACATTTTTCCTGTTCGAGTCCTGTTAAATAAAACAAATCAGAATTTTGACGAAAAGGGAAATTCTGGTCTCCATTTCGAGGCATTTCATCATTTGAATTAATAATCACTACGGAATTTGATTTTATTTTTTTTATTAATTTTTTTCTGTTTTTTTTAAACAATTGCTTATCAACTATCTTATGTCTCATTTTTACATTTTTTAAAAAATTATATATATAAATTAATAAATATCATTTTTATTATTAATAATAAAAAATATATTTGCTAAAATTTCACAAAGTAAAATTTTTAAATATTATTACAAATTACGAAATTTTATAAACGATATCATAATTCTTTTATTCAATTTTTTTATAAAATTATTCTATTATGAGCAAAATAAATTTACATTATTCAACAATCACAAAAAAAATTGTAATGTCATTATTAGGGGTATTCCTTATGATGTTTCTGTTAGTGCATTTAATTATCAATTTATTATATTTTGCTGATGATAATGGCAGATTATTCAATATCGCAGCTCATTTTATGCAAACAAATATTTTTATTAAGATATTTGAAGTTGTTCTTTTCGGAGGTTTTATTATTCATATTATTTTAGGACTTATCCTACAAATTCAAAACTGGCTAGCAAGACCAAAAAGATATAAAGTCTATTGTCATTCCCAAAAGTCTTATTTCTCAAAATATATGATTCATACTGCGGTAATCATTTTAGTTTTTCTAACTATCCACTTATTAAATTTTTATCTTAAAGTAAAATTTTTCGGATCCGTTGATGAAGTAATATATGATGGAAAAACTTATCACGACCTAAGTTCCTTAATGTATTCCTTGTTTCATATAGCGGGATATGTTATTTTTTATATTATTGCCTTTATAATTTTAGGATTTCATTTGAATCATGCATTTCAATCAGCATTTCAATCTTTAGGATTAAATCATAGCGTATATACACCATACATAAAAGCTATAGGATTATTATTTTCAATTATAATTCCTTTAGGTTTCACAATAATTCCAATATTAATTTATTTTTCATAAAATTCATGATATTAATATTATGACAAAATTAAATTCAAAGATTCCGGATGGACCATTAGCAGAAAAATGGTCAAAACACAAAGCATCAGTAAAACTTGTAAATCCAGCAAACAAAAAGAAATTAGATATTATTGTTGTTGGAACCGGCATAGCTGGTTCATCAGCAGCTGCATCTTTAGGTGAACTCGGATATAACGTTAAAGTCTTTTGCTTTCAGGACACTCCCCGAAGAGCTCACTCTGTTGCGGCTCAAGGTGGAATAAATGCAGCAAAAAATTATAAAAACGATAATGATAGCGCCTTCCGTTTATTTTATGATATGTTAAAAGGAGGTGATTTTCGTGCAAGAGAAGCAAATGTTTATCGTGCTGCTGAAGTCAGCAACCAAACTATTGACCATTATACTGCACTTGGTGTTCCATTTGCAAGAGATTATGGTGGAGGATTAGATAATCGTTCCTTTGGTGGTGTTCAGGTATCCAGAACATTTTATGCTAAAGGGCAAACAGGACAACAATGTTTATTAGGCTCTTATTCTGCTTTAAACCGTCAAATCAGTCTTAAAAAAGTAACAATGTATGATAGACGAGATATGCTGGATTTAGTTGTTGTTGATGGAAAGGCAAGAGGAATTATTACAAGAAATCTTGTTTCAGGAGAAATAGAACGACATTCGGCTCATGCAGTAGTTTTGGCTACCGGCGGTTATGGAACTGTTTACTATCTTTCAACTCTCGCTGTTGGCTCAAATGCCACAGCAGCATGGAGCGCATATAAAAAAGGAGCATTCTTTTCTAACCCAAGCTTTGTTCAAATTCACCCAACCTGCATCCCTGTAATGAACGAATATCAATCAAAATTAACATTGATGTCAGAATCATTAAGAAATGACGGTAGAATTTGGGTGCCAAAAAGCAAAGACGACAAAAGACATCCTGTTGAAATTCCTGAAGAAGACAGAGATTATTATCTTGAAAGAAGATATCCTGCATTCGGAAATCTTGTTCCGAGAGATGTTGCTTCCAGAGCAGCAAAAGAAAGATGTGATGCCGGATTTGGTGTTGGAGATACTGGTTTATCAGTATATCTTGATTTTAAAGATGCTATTGCAAAACAAGGGAAAAAAGCTATTGAAAACAAATATGGCAATCTCTTTGAAATGTATGAAAAAATTTCAGGAACTAATCCTTACGAAAATCCTATGCGAATCTATCCTGCCGGACATTACACTATGGGTGGTTTATGGGTAGATTACAACCTTATGACTACAGTACCCGGGCTTTATGCAATTGGAGAAGCAAATTTTTCAGACCATGGTGCTAATCGCTTGGGAGCAAGCTCCCTGATGCAGTGTGCAGGCGATGGATTTTTTATTCTTCCAAACACCATAAATAATTATCTTTCTGAAGATATCCGAACTCCCAAAATCTCTACCGACACTCCCGAATTTGAGGTAGCTGAAAAGGCAGCTAAAGAAAAATTAGAAAAACTTCTTGCCATTAATGGAACTCAAACTGTTAAATCTTTCCATAAAAGACTCGGTGGCATAATGTGGGATTATTGCGGAATGAAAAGAAATGAAGAAGGTTTAAAAAAAGCATTGGTTTTAATTGATGAACTTAAAGAAGAATTCTGGAAAGATGTTAAAGTTCCCGGCGAATTAAATGAATTAAATCAAGAACTGGAAAAAGCAGTGAAAGTTGCTGACTTTTTTGAAATTGGAAAACTATTAGCTAATGATGCTTTAAACCGAGGTGAATCCTGCGGAGCTCATTTCAGAGAAGAAAGTCAAACCGAAGGTGGTGAAGCAGAACGTGATGATAAAAATTATTCTTATGTTTCTGCTTGGGAATATAAAGACGATAATCAAGCACCACAACTTCATAAAGAAGAACTGAAATTTGATTTTGTTAAACCAACTGTCAGGAGTTATAAATAGTATTGTTGATAGTGCCTAAAGTACTTAGAGTTAAAAATAGAATTTATTGAATTTT
>CAYLPA010000072.1:6065-12136 GCA_964385385.1 uncultured Saprospiraceae bacterium
TATTGTTGATAGTGCCTAAAGTACTTAGAGTTAAAAATAGAATTTATTGAATTTTCAAATAAATAACCGAAATAAAGACAACAAAAACATAAAAGAATGAAATGCCCATGTACAAAAGCACACCAAAAGAAATGAATAAATCATGGGCATTCCATGATAGGTAAAGATGAAGTTTGAGAACCTAATAATCTTAAAATCAAACAATCATTTAAATAATAAAAATTAAACACATGAAATTTAAATTAAAAATTTGGCGTCAAAAAAATGCAAAAGCAAAAGGTAAATTTGTTCAATATAAATTAGATGATGTTTCTCCTAATATGTCGTTTCTCGAAATGATGGATTTGCTTAACACAAATCTTATAAAAAAAGGTGGCGAACCTGTTGCTTTCGATAACGATTGCAGGGAAGGTATTTGTGGAAGTTGCAGTTTATACATAAATGGAAGACCTCACGGTCCCGGAGAAAAAACAACTACCTGCGAACTACACATGAGAGCTTTTAAAGACAATAGCACAATTGTGGTTGAACCATGGCGTTCAAAAGCATTTCCGTTAATTAAAGACCTTATTGTTGACAGACATGCATTTGACAAAATTATGCAAGCAGGAGGTTTTGTTTCAATGAATGCAGGCTCTGCTCCCGACGCTAACTCAAACCTTGTAGTAAAAATTGATGCTGATAAAGCTTTTGATACTTCTGCTTGTATAGGCTGCGGTGCTTGTGTTGCTGCTTGTAAAAATTCTTCTGCTATGCTTTTTGTTTCTGCAAAAGTATCGCAATTTGCATTGCTTCCTCAAGGAAAAGTTGAAGCTAAAAAAAGAGTTACATCTATGGTAGCCAAAATGGATGAACTCGGTTTTGGAAATTGCACAAACACTTACGCTTGTGAAGCCGAATGCCCCAAAGGAATATCTGTAGAATATATTGCAAAAATGAATAGGGAATATTTCTCTGCAAAAGTAAGCTCCGATAAAAAGAAATAATAAATTAGGGCGTTTCGCCCTTTTTTTTATCACTTAAATTTAATTACTTACTTTGTTTAGTACCTCCAATTAGTCTTTGCAAATAAAAAATATTTTATATTGTTGTTTCTCCTCCAACTTGAATTATCAGGAAAATTTTTCTAAGAATACAAATGATTTATTTACTTTTGAATCATGCAATTTAAAAACATTCACGGGCAAGAAAAAATCAAGAAACAACTGATTCAGACAGTTAAAGATAATCGTGTAAGCCATGCACAACTTTTTTTTGGACCTGAAGGCTCCGGAAAATTAGCTTTAGCAATAGCTTACGCACAATTTATTTCCTGCACTAACAAACAAGAAAACGATTCTTGTGGTGTATGTAGTTCTTGCATTAAATATAATAAATTGATACATCCCGACCTTCATTTCTTTTATCCTAATGCTTCAAATAATAAAATAAGAAAACCTAGAAGTAAAGACTTTATTAAACAGTGGAGAGAACTACTTATTGAAAACGATTACAATGTTAATCTTAATCAATGGTATGAAAAAGTTGAAATCGAAAGAAAACAGGCAATAATTAATGTCGAAGATTGCCATGAAATTATCAGAACACTTAGTCTCAAAACTTATGAATCGGAATTCAAGATTATAATTATCTGGATGGTTGAGAAATTATTTCATGCTGCTGCACCAAGAATTCTTAAGAACCTTGAAGAGCCACCTGAAAAAACGCTTTTTATTTTAATAACAGAAAATTATGAAAAAATATTAAGCACTATTTCTTCAAGAACACAACTAATAAAAATTCCGAAATTCAAAAATAAGGACATATCAAATTTTTTAAATGCTAAGTTTGATGAACCTGAAAATGTAATTTATAAAGTAGCAAATCTTGCAGATGGAAATATAATTAATGCTATTGATTTTCTAAATAATTCCGAAGAAGAAAACTTTAACTTTATAAAATTCAGAGAATTTCTAAGATTAACTTACTCGAATGATTTTATTGAAATTAACAAATTTGTCATTGATATTGCTAAAATTAGCAGAGAAAGACAAAAACACTTTATTTCTTATGGTTTAAAAATTGTCAGAAATTGCATTTTAAAGAATAATAATCCGGATTTAGTAAAAACCGAAGGCGAAGAACTTAAATTTTTAAATGCTTTTTACCCATTTATAAATTCTTCTAATTATCTTCAATTCAATGATGAACTCAACAAAGCATTTTATCATATTGAAAGAAACGGAAATTCTCAAATAATATTTATGAACTTAGCTTTAACATTTACTAAATACTTTAAAAAATTAAAGAAGTAAAAAAATCGTACATTTGCTGTTTATATTAAAATACTAAAAAAGTGAATACAAATTCTGATAATAACTACTTTCTATCGCGTGGATGCTCACAAGCACCAGATTCACATCAGAAAAACGATAATGTATATAAACACAATTGCAGCAAACTTGACACTTACGACTGGCTCAAAAACATTCCAATTCCTGAAACTCAAGCTAAATTCGATTGCATTGAAATAAGATTTAAAAACAGCCGTAAAGAATTTTACAGAACCATACCCGAACTAAATCTTATTGTCGGAGATATTGTTGCTGTTGAAGCATCGCCTGGACATGATATTGGCATTGTTTCTCTTACAGGTGAACTGGTTCGCCTTCAGATGAAAAAGAAAAATGTTAATCCTAAATCCGAAGAGATAAAAAAAGTTTATCGTAAAGCAAGACCTAACGATATTGAAAAATGGCTTGCTGCTACTGAACTTGAGAATCCAACAATGCTCAAAGCAAGAAAAATTGCTGCCGACCTTAAACTTGAAATGAAAATTAACGATGTTGAATATCAAGGCGATAAAACTAAAGTAATTTTCTATTATACCGCTGAAGAACGTGTTGACTTCAGAGAATTGATAAAAATATTTGCCGAAAAATTTATGATTCGTATTGAAATGCGGCAAATTGGAGTTCGTCAGGAAGCATGTCGTTTGGGTGGAATAGGCTCTTGTGGTAGAGAACTTTGTTGCTCAACATGGCTAACTAACTTCTGTTCTGTTTCAACAAATTCTGCAAGAAATCAACAACTTCCTCTAAATCCACAAAAACTTGCCGGTCAATGTGGAAAACTAAAATGCTGCCTGAATTATGAAAACGATTGCTATATTGATGCTTTAAAAGAATTTCCAAGCAAAAACATTAATCTAAAAACAAAAAAAGGAGAAGCTATTCATCAAAAAAATGACTTGCTTAGTAAAACCGTTTGGTATTCTTATATTGACGACCCGTCTAACTTGCTTGCTATACCTTTAAAAGAAGTTTGGAAAATAATCGAACTCAACAAAAAAAACAATTTCCCCGAATCACTTAATGGTTTTGCCAAAACTGAAGGGAAAATAGAATTTTTTGAAAATGCTGTTGGTCAAGATGACCTGACTCGTTTTGATAAATTAAAATAATTCTCTGCTCTTTTTAAAACAAATTTTTTTATTAAAATATAATAGATTCTGATAAATGAAAAATTTGAAAATATCTAAAATTTTTATGATTATTAGTGTTATTGGAATTATGATAATTTCTTTTTCTTGCAACACCAACTGTGTTTATGAAAAAAACAAAAAAGTTAATATAAGTGCCTGGAATATGGACGAAATAGTTAAATTTGATGTAAACATTTCAGACACAATTTCAAAAAATGATTTTTTTATAAACATAAGAAATTCAACAGAATATTCGTACAGTAATATTTTCTTTTTTATTACAACAACCTATCCTGATGGAGGAACAACTCGCGATACCGTTGAATGTTTTTTGTCAGACGTCAATGGAAAATGGCTTGGAAAAGGTTTGGGGAAATTTAAAGATAACAGAATCTTATTAAAACGAAATATGTCTTTCCCTTCAAAAGGAATTTATTCCTTTGAATTTGAACAAGCAATGCGTGTAGAAAATATTAAGGGTATTGATGAAATTGGAATTAGAATTGTGAAAAGCGAAACATTATAGAAATATAGTTGAGATATAATATAAAAAAATAGATAATTCAGGAATATGAAACGGTTTGTGGAAAGTGAAAATATTGAATTTTGAAAAGCTGGATATTGTTGAACCAAGAGAAAAAACTGTGGGGAAAACTGTGGGAATAACTATGGTAATAATTCTACACGCTATAAAAAATAATTCAAAAATCACACGAAATTAATTAAATTTCAAACTCATGAAAATACTATTATTATCAACAATTATTTTAAGTCTATTTGTCTTTTCGGGATATGCTCAAATCTCTCATAATTTGGAAATTTTTTCCGAAGATGGCTTACATTTCACTTTGATTGTAAATGGCGAGAAAATTAATGAAACACCACGATCAAGTGTAAAAATTTATGACACCGAAAACGACTATGTTCAAGTATTGATAATTTTTGAGGACCAAAAGATACCAGATATTAAAAAGAAATTTCTACAAATTGCATCACCAGGTACTGAAGATAAAAAACCAGTATCTACAGTTTATAAAATAGCAGAAAAAAAAGGTGTTTACAAATTGAAATTTATTTCAAGGTCTAATAAAAAAATTCAACCCAAAATTATCATAATCGAATAATAAAAGAAGCTAAAGAAATTTTATTCATCCTTGCAATTATTAAATCTAAATTAACAGAAAACACTATTCAACATTTTTTTGTATATTTGAAACAAAATTCTAAAAATAGAATCCAATGATTGATAAAGTAAAATATTGGCTCGATTTATCTAACTATGATTTAGAAACTGCTGTAGCAATGCAAAAAAGCAAACGTTATTTGTATGTTGGTTTCTTGTGTCATCAAACAATTGAAAAAATTTTCAAATCATATTTTACACATTTAAAAAATGAAATCCCTCCATTTTCTCACAGTTTATCTTATATTGCCAAAAAAGGTAGTTTTTATGAAGATTTTAGCGAAGAACAAAAAGATTTTATTGACCAAGTAGAACCATTGAATATTGAAGCAAGATATCCTTCGCATAAGGAAAGATTACTAAAAAGTTTGAATAAAAAAAAATGTCAAGAAATTTTAATTAACACAAAAAAATTGCAGGAATGGATAAAGCTGAAGCTATAAACAAAATACGCCAATACAGAATTTTACTCAAAGATTTTTTTGATGTAGATAAAGTATATTTATTTGGTTCTTATGCAAAAGAGACAAATAGGGAAGATAGTGATATTGATGTTGCAATTATTGTAAACAGTTTAAAAGGAGATTATTTTTCAACAACACCATTAATATGGAAATTAAGACGACAAATTGATGATAGAATAGAACCAATTCTTATTGAAAAAAATAATGAACACAGTGGATTTATTGAAGAAATACAAAAAAATGGAATAGAAATAGAAGAAATATAATTTCACCAAAACAAAATCATAAGCTACTTCCAATTAAATCACTACCGGCACTTCTCTCTGCTTTCTCTGTTTTTTTCACAATTTATTCAAAGAACTTTTTTATATTTGCGATTCAGATTGCATTCGAAAATAAAGAGTATCCGAAAACCCAAATCAAATACTATTCTGTAGATTTTGGCTATATGAAAGTTAAGCACTTCTGTAATGACTGTTTGTTGGACTAAGCAGCTGTGTTAAAAAATAATTGAGTATCAAATTAATCAAACAATGGAAATTACACGAACCTTTGACTTGCTCGAAAAATACAAGAATGAGTTTAAAAAAGAAGATGCTTTTGTCTCTAAAAAAAATGGCAAATGGGTAAAAATTAGCTCTCAAAAATATATCGAAAATGCATATTTTCTTAGTTATGGTTTATTGGCTTTAGGTTTAAAAAAAGGTGATAAAATTGCAACAATCTCAAACAATAGACCAGAATGGAATTTCCTTGATATGGGAATGGCAATGATTGGCGTCGTACATGTTCCTTTATACACTTCTCTAAGCTCAACAGAATATGAAAATATTCTCAAACATTCTGATTCTCGTTTCGTTTTTGTTTCTGACAGCAAACTATTAAAAAAACTTAAGCCAATAATTGATAAAATTAATACCATTGAAAACACCTATACTTTTGATTCTATTGAAAATGAGAA
>CAYLPA010000073.1:0-3476 GCA_964385385.1 uncultured Saprospiraceae bacterium
GCAATAATTCCTAAGGTATAAAGATAAGCAGCATTTTTTCTTCCTAACAAAATAACAAGATGAAAGCGTCCTCCTTCTTTATCTGCTTCAACATCAGGAAACTCATTTAAAAATAACAATAGTAGAGTAAGAATTCCGGGAGGTATCGAAACCCAAACTACTTCAAGAGGTAATAAATTGCTTAAAGCAGTTTCGGGAACAGCTGTCATAGCGATGTATGCACCCATCACAACTAAAGTCCCTAAAGTTAAGCCGGAAAATAATTCTCCAAGAAAAATCTTTGATAAAAAATCAGTATAAAAAACAATAGTCAAGCCACCAATAATTGCAAAAACCATTATTATCCAGTGCGAAACAAAAGAAAAATAAACACCTATACAAAAAGAAAGTATCAATGTTGATATTGCAACAAATTTAACTTGTTTTGGTGTTGTAAAACCTTTAGAAATCATTTTGCTTCCACCGCTAAAAGGAGTTTGAGTAGTTTTTGAATCTATTCCTGTTTTAAAATTGTCGGAATATTCATTAAATAAATTGATGCTGGCATGAGCAGAAACAATTCCAATTACGAGCAGTATTGCATTTAAAATTCTAAATTCTGAATAATCAGTAGGATATTTGAATGAAAAAGCAATTCCTATTCCTACTAATAAGACTGCTAAAATCAAAAAAGGTGCTCTAATTTGAGCCATCCAAATATTAAATTTCTTAGGTTTTTCCATAATGAATTTTATGAATATTTTAAAAGGTAAAATTAAAAAAATATTAAACTAATCATCATTGTAATCAATTTATTTTAATTTAAAACTTATTAATTTATAATTAAATTCCCCTTCCTTCCAACATTTATAAGGATTTTGGATTTTTGTGATTGTAGCATTTTTTGAACCGGCATTTGAAACACAATAGAAATAAAATTTATTGCCATCATTTTCATCAAAATATTGTTTGGAAATTTTCCATTTATTATTGTCGATAAAAAATTCTTCACCAAATCTTTCTTTAGCAAGCACAGCAATAAATTTCAATAAGTTTTCATTCTGTTTTATTTTAAAAGAATAGCCTGTTTCTTGAGCATTAGTTTCGATAATTTCAATATTCTCTTGACTTGAGTATTCGTTTTCAGAAAGTGCTTTATAAACAAATTTTTCTGCCCACTCCCCTACTTTTTTCATTGTTTCCACATCAGGAAATTTCTCCTGTTGATTAAAATCAGGGAAAGCCATTTTCGAAGCATCAAAAATATTTTGAATCTCCGAAAGCTCCGATTCAGATATTTGTTTTTCGTTTGAATTACTATTGTCAGGATTTTTAAAATCAATGAATCTCACTGTTGTTTCCTGAGCTTTAATTTCGGGTTTCCACGAATAATTGTTTGTATTTTTTTCTTTTGCAGAAAATCGTTTTTCCAAATCTCGAAAAGAAATATTTTTCGATTCAAGAAAGTCGAGTATCTTTCTTTGACTTTCGGGAATTTTTTTTGCACTCTCTGTTTCGCGTTCAAAAACTTTAACACCAACGTCCTTAAGAAACATTTCAAGCATAATAAAATCATCGGGAGTTTTAGCAAGATTTTTATATATCCTTTTTGAGACTAAAAACAATTTTTCGTTTTCATGAATATATTGAGCTTTTGTTGGGAAATATGTTTTCTCAGGCTCAGTGAATTTTGTTTTGTTAGTAACAGGATTATATGATTCAAGAAAAGGGATATTTCTCAACTTAATCAAAAAACTTTCCGAAGGATTTGCTTTGTGAACAGAAATAATTTTTAATAGGTCCGACTTATATTGCTTTGTGTGAATGTTCAAATTTTCGTTATTATATTTAGGAAGAACAAATTCAATTACTTCGGCAGATAAGTCAGGTTCAATTAGTCCAAGTTCGTTAAAAAAACTCAACACATTTTCATTCTTTGCAATGCTTCTTTTCACAATTTTATACTTACTGCGAAACTTCCCGGGTAGATAAACAAGCGGACTTTCATTTTCGTCAAAAGGTGCTGAAAGTGATTTATCGTTAAGCAAAATAAATTTTTTGTTTCTTAAACTATAATAATGCTCTTTGTTTTCTTTGTCCCATAAATATTTTCTTGAACCAAGCAATGAATAAAATCTAATAAACCATTTTTCGTTTTTATTTTGAAGAAATTTCGGTTTAACAGCTATTTGAAAAGCAAATTTCTTAAAGTCAATTTTGGTAATTTTTAGCTTCGATTCAAAATAAATTTTCAGTTCCTGAGATTCATCTTTTGTAATATCATCAGATATCCAGCTTTTCTTTGCAAAGAGAAATTCAATGTCATTTTTATTCAGCAATTCAATAATTTCCAGATTTTCGGCAAAAGCAGAATCTTTAGCATAAGTGAAATTATTGTTTAAAGCAGGCAATAGTTTCTTAGTAGAAAATTTTTCTAAAATCACATCATAGAAAGCTTTATAAACAGGATGTTCTTCTAAAGTAAGGGCATCTTTTGGAATTTCTACAATCGGTAAAATCTTTAAAAAATCAAGGTCAAGAAATCCCAAATCCCTAATTTTTGTAAGCATAGAAGCAAAGAAGTCAGCAGTTTCTTTTATCAGCTTTAGATTTTCGTTGGCTCTAAATTTATCAAAAGGCACGAATTCTCTTGTCGGTGTTGTTGTGAAAGAAGCATGAACAAGAAAGTTCAAATGAGAATCATGTTGAGTAGGAAAATAAACGAATAATTTTGAATTTCTGAGTGGTTCAACAACTTTACTGTCTTTTCCTTGCTTTAATTTAAAAGCTAGTTCAATATCAATTTTGCTATCTGATTTATTTTTAAATAATACCAAAAAATTATCATCGGGCTTTGATTTTGTTGAATAATGAATATTTGAAATCTTTATGTTGTTACTTATTTTTTCAGTAGTTTTTTCAATAAAAAATGAAGTATTTTTGTTAAAAATTTTTATTTCAATTTTATTGATTTCCGTTAAAAACAAAAGAGAGTATGCGTTAATCTCATCCAAGCCATGCTTTACAATTTTAAAAATATTCTTTTTATCATTTTTTTTAAAAAGCAAAACTATGATAGTTCCGAATTCATCAGAAAAATGTTTTCTTTTAACTTTTTCTAAAATTTCGTAATCAACAATTTTGTAGCTGTACTGGGCAGAAAAAACATGTGGCTCGTCTGTAATTGCAAAAACCGATTTAAAACCAATGCCGAATTTTCCGATTAAATTCACTTCATCTTTACCATCTTTTGTAGTGTTGGCAAAAGTTGTAATAGATTTCAGGTCTTCTTCATCAAAATCTTTTCCATTATGAAAAATTTCTATCCTGTCTTCAAACAATTCAAATCTGATGCTGCAATTAGCTGTAGGATTTTTCCTGCGGCGGTAAGCATCTTCGCTATTCTGAAGGATTTCATCAATAAAACGAGCAGGTTTGCTGTAAAGCCCTGTTAAAATCTCAGCATGACGATTGCCTTTAGCTTTGTTGGCAGCAAC
>CAYLPA010000073.1:3576-12112 GCA_964385385.1 uncultured Saprospiraceae bacterium
AAGAAATATTTAATAATATTATCAGGAATAATTCTTTTTCTTCCATCATGCCAAAAAGACCCGAAATCACCAAGTTGGGATATTGATGTTTTGGCTCCGATTATTGAATCAACAATTGACATTTATGACATTTTTGATGACTCTTTAACAACTACTAATTCCGACAATTCTGTAAACCTTGTATTTGACGAAGTTATTTATGAATTTTCTCTTGACACATTATTTAATATTCCAGACACCATTACAGATGAATTGTTCCAACTGCCTGTTAACTTATTAGTTCAACCTGGACAAAAGATTGTTGATTATTCAAAAACCAGCAAAATTAAAATCCATAATGCTGAGATATCAAATTTAATAGTTGATTCGGGATTTATTGATTTCGAAGTTTTAAACACAATAAAAGAAGATATTGTTTGTACTTACACAATTCCATCAGCTATTCTCAACGGCAATTCTTTAGTAATAAAAGAAACAATCCCTGCTGCAACAAACCAAGCTACTTTTTTTACAAAAAAAGTAAGTATTGCAGGCTATAATATTGACCTAAAAGGTAGTGGCAATTCATCAAATACTTTGAATTACAATATAATAATGGAAATAAGTCCAAATGCAAATCCGGTAATGTTAACGATTCAGGATAGTTTTGTTGTAAAAGCAAGAATTGTTGAACTTATGCCCTATTATGCAAAAGGTTATTTTGGCTCTGACGATTTCATTGTTGCTCCAACTTCAACTGATGTAAAAATTTTTGATATAATAAGTGATGGAAAAATTGATTTTGAGAAAGTAAATGCTTCATTTGTCATCGAAAACGGTTTCGGAATTGATGCACGTTTTAAGATGAATTATCTCACTTCAATAAATTCACAAACTAACAGAGTTGTATCATTAAACAGTTCTTTTATTGGAAATTCCACAAATATAAGCAGAGCTTCAGAAACTTATGTTCCGGCAAATCCTGTAGCACTTAATATTTACACCTTTCCGCTCAATAATTCAAACATAAAGAATTTCATTCAAAACATGCCTGATGAAATTGGATATTCATTAGATATTAAATCTAATCCCCTTGGAAACGTTACATCAGGCAACGATTTTTATTATAAAAATCATAAGTTAAAAGCATATTTTAATATGGAAATTCCGCTTTCAATAACTTTAGATGAATTGTCCTTGCAAGAAATTGTTGATTTTGATATAAATAAAAATGATAAAAAAAATATCAAAGATGGTGTGTTTACTCTCATTGCTGATAATGGATTTCCTTTTAGTGTTATTATTCAGTTTTATATGCTCGACGAAAATGAAACAATTATAGATTCTCTACTAACTACAACAAATTTTGTTTTATCTGCTCCTATCGACTTTAATTATAAAGTTACCGGGAAAAAGCGGACAATATTAAAAATGCCTGTGAGCGAAGAAAAAATGAATAAACTTTACAATACAAAAAAATTGATGATTGAAGCTCGATTAAACACAGCTGGAATGGGACAGCATATTAAAATTTATGACGATTACAAACTTGATATAAAGTTAAGTGGGGATTTTAATTATACCTTGAATAATTAGCTTCTTCCTAAGATAACGGAGTGTTAAATAAATAAATATATAAAAAATCACAAAAGACAAGCATCAAAATACAAAACATTTCCGTCAGGATAAATCTCAATGACCAAAATATCAATATTCAAAGCTGTTTTGAACATTTATTCATTGATATTTGGAATTTGTTTGTTTTTTGTTTTTTGATATTTGGTACTTAATTTTAAAATTGTATAACAAATAATTCTTTTAATCTAAATCATTTGAAAAAAACAATATTTACATATCTTTTTCTTTTCTCCTTATTTCTCTGTAGGGCTCAGCAAAACAATGTTTTTATTGATGATTTTGATAAGTTTTCTTTTGAAATTAGTACTAATTTAAATCTTAATTCAAATTCTGTAACAAATGAGTTTATTAGTGCTTATTTGAATGGAGATTATATTTCCGATGAACTTAAAAACAAAACAATAGAACGTCTGGAAAATGAAAATAGAATTGGATATATAAACAACTATAAAGCATATTATTTTCAAAAAACAAATAAATTATTTGGAAGTTCTGATTGTGGTTTTTTTGTTGGCATTGAATATCACAATTTGTTAGAAGTCAAGTTCAAAAAAGAGTTATTTGAAATATATTTTAATGGAAACAGTCAATTTGAAGGGCAAAGAATTAATCTTGACGACATGAAATTTAATTCGCTTAAGTTCCAGCAAATAAAATTAGGATTGTTTAAAAATATTAATGTTAAGTCCGGAAAAAGCACTGTCGGGCTTTCATTAGCTTTCAACAAGGGACAAAACAATTTCTTTGCAGATGTTAAAAATGCTTCCTTCTACACTCACACAAACGGCGAACAGCTTGAACTTGAAATAAAAACTGATGTTCAACATTCCGACACATTGAAAAGTGATTTATGGGCTTTCAATGGTGTGGGGACTTCTTTAGACTTTTTCTATGTTTACGTTAATCCAAATGGTAATAACTTGATTTTTGAAATTAATAACTTTGGTTTTATTTCATGGAACAATAATTCTTATAGCTTTTCAAAAGACACTCTTTATAATTATAGCGGCTATAATATCGAAAATATTTTTAATGTAGAAGGTGAAATTTTTCAACAAACAAGCACTGATACTTTGGTTGATGAATTTGCTTATAATAATGAAAACAATAGTTATTTTTCTTTTTTACCAATGTTAATACAATTATCATATTCTCAAAATCTGATTAAAGATAAACTTACAATAACCGGACTGTTAAATCATTATACTTTTACTGAATACAAGCCATTTATACTGCTTAAGCCAAACTATTACTTTAACAAGAACATAAGAGTATCACCTTTGTTATCATACGGAGGATATGGAAAATTTAATGCCGGTTTAGAGGTTTCATTCAATATCGCAAAAAGTTTTTCATTGGTTGCTGGAACAAATTTTTTAAACTCATATATTTATCCTGAAAATTTATCAGGTCAGGGAGCTTATTTTTCTTTATCAAAAAAGTTTTAATTTTAAAAAATGCAAAAACTCATAAAAATTAGAAAGGCAATTATTTAATGAAAATCTATTTTCTCATATTATCCACATTATTATCTTTTGTGTTTTATACTCTAAATGCACAGCAAATAAATTTTGAGAAAACTTATGGTTTACCGGGTTATAATTATGGCGAAAAAGCCATTCAAACCAATGATGAAGGATATATTATTTTAGGAAATAAAAGTGGTTTTACAGGCAGTTCGGACATTTATCTTATAAAAACCGATACTGTAGGAAAAATTATTTGGGATAAAGCTATTGGAGACTCAAACATAGAATGGGCTGAAGATATAATTCCAACATTTGACAATGGATTTGTTATAAGCGGATATTCAAACAACGGAACGAATAATGATTATCAGGTGATGTTGATTAAGCTCGATTCAACCGGGGATATAAAGTGGAATAAATCTTTTGGTGGCAATGACTGGGATTTTGCTTATTCGCTTGTTCAGACTCCCGACAGCGGCTTTATTATCATTGGCGAAACTTATAGCTATGGAAATGGAAACAATGATGTTTTCATTTTTAAAACCGATAAAAACGGAACTCAGGAATGGCAAAAAACTTATGGCGGCTCAAATGAAGATGTTGCTAAAAGCATTAATCCTTATAAAAATGGATTTGTGATTGGCGGCTATACTAACAGTTTCGGAGCCGGTCAATACGACTGTTACTTGCTTTACATAGACCAGTTTGGCGACACTTTATGGACTAGAACGTTTGGGGATTCTTTGGATGATAAATGCTTTTGTGCAAAGCAAGTCGAAAATTATAGAATTATTTTAACAGGTTCAACTCAAAATTATGGCGCTAAGCAAATAGACCCAATAATATATAAAATTGATTCAGCAGCTAACAAATTATGGCATAATCTTCATGGTGGAACAGATGATGATGAATATTTTGATTTTATTGTAAATCATAAAAACCAATATGTTTTTGCAGGTTATACAAAAAGTTTTGGCTATGCCTTAGAAGATTTTTATTCTATTGCTACTGATAATAGAGGACATGGTATTTTTGGCAGCACTTTTGGAAAAGATAAAACAGATATTGCATATTCAATAAATCAAACAAAAGATAAAGGTTATATTTTGGCTGGCACTTCAACAAGTTTAGGAATCGGTATTTCAAACATCTATGTTATTAAAGCCGATAGTATTTTGCAATTCACTCCTGGCAACCATTCCCATGAATTGGGAATAATTACGAAATCAAAAAACAATAAAAATTTTGTTAAAATTTATCCTAATCCATCTGATAAATTAATTAACATTGAAATCTGTTTAAAAACTCCGGCAAATATTAAAATTTATATTTCAGACATCTTGGGGCAAGAAATTTATTATAAAAAAATTGAAAACAATCCAATAGGAAATACAATTACTACTATTGATTTATCAAAATTTAATAATGGAATATATTTTACAAAATTATTGATTAACAACACTAAATATTCCAAAAAAATTATATTGGCAAAATAATAAGCTAAAAACTCTACTCTACTCCCACATTTTTTATAGCTCCTGAATTTGGGAAGAATTGCAGTTTTGTTTTTTTAGCAGGAAGATAAGTAACAATCCCAAATTGGCTGATAATAAAGGATGCTTCAGCTTTTAGAACAATTCCTTGTTTTATTGAAAATTTTGCATATTCGGGAATTCTGTAATAAAAACCGTGATTTTTTTGTTTAGGATGATGGTCTTCTTTCAAAAATTTCTCAACATCTTTTGTGTTTCTTTCTCTGTCAATATGAATATAAACCATTTCTCCTGATGAATAGTCAGCTTTTACTACACCATTACTTTTCGAAAACTTAAAAAGCGGAAATGAAGCAGAAAAAACATTTTCTTCGGGCAAATAAGTATATCTGTACTTATAAGTTTTTGTAACAGACAGTCCGGTAAAAAGTTTCATATATTCATTTTCGAGTTTTTCAAGTTCTGAATACATATATTCCACAGAGCCTTTTTCATAAGCAACTTCCTGATATCCTGTAATAATATTAAAGCGATTATCTTTGATTCGCATAATGAAATCTGCGGCATCTTTTGCTCTTTGTTCCAATGATTTTTCTACTAATGTTTTTTTCAGAATTTTTTTCTCAAAAGTAATTGTATCAAGAGTTACTTCCTCGATAATAGTATCAATACGTTCATATAAATTGGCATCAGCAAAATATTTAAAAGTTTTGGAGTAGTCTATTTCTTCTAAATGTTTTGTGTCCTTAGAAGTTTTAGCTAATAATATTTCCGATTTATCATTAACATTTTGTATTAATCCTGCTTCGCTTAGTTGAAGCATTATGCCCTTGTTTTTATTATTTTGTTTGTTGCCAAGTTCAACAAAATAGAATTGTTCAGGGTCAGGTCTTGAATAAGTGCTAATTTTAATATCAGCTATCTCATAAAATTTTGAGTTTGCTATTTGAACATTTTTCAAACCGAGATACTTACTTGCATATTTTGCATAAGGACCTTTAATGTTTTCTGTTTCTTTTATAGTAATATCAATGGTTACATAATTTCTCGGCAAGGCATAAAAAACTCCATCTTTATTTGAAGGAAGCTGGTTTTCGGTAATATGAATTACATTAAATCTTGAGCAACTTGTTAGAAAAAAGAAGATAAGTACAAGTGTGGATATTAATAATTTGATATTAGTTTTCATGTTTGATAATTTTTAATACATTTTTACAAATATAGAAATATTTAATTTTTTCTCAACAATTTTCTTGAAATTAATAATAAACCTAAGAAAGTAAAAATACCATTAACTATTAAAAGCTCAAATCCAAATTCATAGCCATTGAACCATTCTTTTGAGTTATTGTTCAGGATATAACAAATAGCGGGAGAGATAATTGAAATCACAGGAACCAGCTTATCACGAAGTTTAAATTTTGTAAACAAACCAAATGCAAACAAACCCAACAAAGGTCCGTAAGTATATCCTGCCACTCTGAAAAGTTTTTGGATTACACTTTGGTCGTTAATAGCCCTGAACCAAACTATCACCAAAAGTAAAACTGTAGCAATTGCAAAATGAACCAAATATCTAACTCGGATTTTTTGTTTTTCAGTAAGGTTTTTCCTATTTGGCAAATTCAAGAAATCAACACTAAAAGATGTTGTCAGAGATGTTAAGGCACTGTCGGCGCTGGAATATGCAGCAGAAATCAAACCTATCAAAAACACTATTCCTGCGAATGGTCCGAGATGATTCAAAGCAATTGTTGGAAATAAATTATCTGTTGTTGAACTTATGAATATTCCTTTAGTATTAGCATAAACATACAAGATAGCTCCCAAAATTAAAAACAAAAAATTAGCAGGAACAAGTGAGGCACTCATCCAATACATATTTTTTTTAGCATCTTTCAAATTTCTGCAAGTCAGGTTTTTTTGCATCATGTCCTGATCAAGTCCGGTCATTACTATGGTTATAAAAATTCCGCTAAAAAATTGCTTTACGAAATGTCTTTTGTCATTCCAATCTTCATAAAAAATCATCTTAGAAAATTTGCTATCAAAAACCGTAGCCATCAAATCTTTAAAATTTGTATTCAAATCTTTTGTTATTAATATAATGGTAATAACAACAGCGAGAAGCATAAAAGTAGTCTGCAAAGTATCAGTCCAAACGATAGTTTTTATCCCCCCCTTGAAAGTGTAAAGGATTATCAATAATATAAAAATGGCAACGGTAATTCCGAAAGGAACACCCCATTTATCAAATACAAACAACTGCAAAACATTAACAACTAAAAACATTCTGAACGATGCTCCTATAATTCTTGACAGCAAAAAATAAAATGCCCCGGTTTTATAAGACCAAAATCCAAAACGTTTGTCAAGATAAGTGTAAATTGATGTTAATTGAAGTTTATAATATAAAGGAAGAAGAACATTAGCTATGATAAAATATCCAAACAAATAACCAAACACAATCATCATATAAGAAAATTGCGTAGAACCTACATCTCCGGGAATAGAAATAAAAGTAACCCCCGACAAAGAAGCTCCAATCATTCCGTAAGCAACAATATACCACGGCGATACTCTGTTGCCTATAAAAAAAGTTTCATTATTTGCTTTGCGCGAAGTGAACCAGCTTATCGCAAATAATAATAATGTGTAAGCTAAAAAAATTATTAGTATGAATTCTGGAGACATTTATTATTTTTGTCCGTTAGTATTTTTTAGCAAAAATATATTTTATTTATTAATTTGATACTAATTTGAATTTAATGGGCAATTTAAAATGACTAAAGTTACAAATGACTAAAATACTTAAAATGATAAATGACTAAAATGACTATCGAATGACAACTGAATAACTATAGAATGATCCGCCTTCGCTAAAGCTTCGGACGGACAAGATAGTATGATTAACAATTTAACAATTTAACAATTTAACAATTTAACAATTAATATTAAACCCCACTAAATTTGCTTATTATCCTTTTTTATTAATTTAAACAAAAATCAAAATATTGTGCAGAATTATCCTTCAAAATTAGTTGAAAATGCAGTGGCTGAACTATCAAAACTTCCGGGAATAGGAAAAAAAACTGCTTTACGTCTTGTGTTGCATTTATTAAAAGAAGATGTTGAAGATGTTGAAATGTTTGGCAACGCAATAATTAATATGCGAAAAAATATAAAATACTGCCAAAAGTGTCATAATATTTCCGATAGTGATATTTGCGAAATATGCTCCAATCCAAAACGTAATGAAAACATTATTTGTGTAGTTGAAGACATACGAGATGTGATGGCAATTGAAAACACTGCTCAATATTCAGGAGTGTATCATATTCTTGGAGGAATAATTTCTCCAATCGAAGGCATAGGACCTCAGGATTTGAATATTGAAAGTCTTATAAAAAAAATTGCGGAAAACAATGTGGAAGAAATTATTTTAGCTCTATCAACAACCATTGAAGGAGATACAACAAATTTTTACATATTTAAGCGTCTAAAAGATTATAATATAAAATTCTCAACTATTGCTCGCGGAATTTCTATTGGCGACGAGTTGGAATATGCCGATGAAGTTACTCTTGGCAGGTCAATCATTAACAGAACTCCTTACGAAAGCACTTTGAAGAAATAGTGTATTTCCTATTGTTATTATTGAATTCTTTTATTTTGCCTGAAAGGCTATAATAACTTAGCATGGGGCAACGCCCCATGTAAAAGACAAAGAACATTAATGCGTCCTGAAAGGACAGAATAATAATCTCATTTATATTTTCAAATTGTTTATTTTAAGAAAGTATTTATTTAGTTATTAAACAAAAAATTAAAAAAAACGATATGCAATTAAACTTTCGTTAAAAAAAATAGTCTTAATTTTATATCTAATTTTAAAACCAAAGAAAAATGAAAAAACTCATTACATTTATTTTAGCAATTATTCTAACAAACACCTGT
>CAYLPA010000074.1:0-11969 GCA_964385385.1 uncultured Saprospiraceae bacterium
TTTTACTTCCCTTTTCTCGCGATTAAAAGTCGCATTTCTTAATTGAACTTACATAAAAAAATATCAGAGATTGAAGCAGAATCAAATCAGGATGTGCTTTTAAATTTGGCTCTTAGTGGCAAATATGACAATATCTGTTTTTTTGCAGTTAAAAAACTTAGTGATCAGAATTTTTTGGCAAATGTAGCAATGAAAAGCCATGACAGGAATGTAACAAGAATAGCGATTAATAAGATTGTTAATAAAGATATGTTGGATAAAGTTAGTAAGGGTGCTTCAGATAATGCTGTTAAAATTGCTGCCAATATCAAATTAGGCGTAAATTCCTGGGATGAACTATTCCAAGATGCATCTGAAAGCAACTACTCTGTAAAAGAAGTTGGAGATGTGTTAGCTGCTGTATCACTTCTACCAGATCAGGTTAACATTGGCAGTCTTGTAACAGAAGCTTGCTTAACTTTAATTAGAAATGGTGATGAATCAAGAATACCTGAATTAGTTAAACTGCTTCACACTTATGGGGATGTTAATTTAGTTGAAGATTATCTTAATTGTGGACAACCAGATTTGGATGATGCTGGTAGAATTTGGGCAAATAATCATGGATATGAAATTGAAACAGGAGCAGGTTCAAATCGGGCACGATGGGGATCAAATAATTAATTTTAATCAAGAGCTCTATTAAAATGAATAATTAAAGTAAACAAGAGATTTGGTTCAACTATATAGGACAACAGTGCTTAGAGTTATAAAAGAATAATTTAGTATAATCAAAAATTTTAATAGTAAGGAAATATTAAAATATAAAAGCGTCAAAGGTTGGTTATTATTGTGTTAGCAACTTATACATTAGCAAGTAGTGCAACTTGAGTAGAAGAATTTAATAATAATTATAAAATCCTAGTAAGTTATAAAAACGCTGATTTTTTAAAAGATTAATAATAATGTATCAAAGATATTTAAAAAAAAAATTATAAGCTATGGAAAACATTTCAGAACAAAACAAAAACAATGACGAATTAGATAATCCTTTTGATGAAAAAAGTATGAATATTTTGTTGTCATTACCAGCACGACCACAAATTCTTCAATTTTTATTGAAAATTCTAAATGGATTAGGTGTCTTACTTTATTTTGTAGGTGGAATTGGAATAATTGCTATAGCTTATAATAATTTCACACAATCTGGAGAATCGTTTTCTTATATAAAATATTTGATACCCATAATCCCATTTGTCATTGGATTTATTCTTAAAAGGATTACTAAATTTTATTTATTTGAAACAGCACCAATAGGAAATCATGCTGGAACAATGATACAGTATTTTTTCAAAGGAGATATTGAAAAATGCAAGAAAATTGCACAAAAAGTCCTAACTTATCCTCAACCGGAAAAAATTACTGAGGCCCACTTATTTATTAAAGTATTTGCAACCGAGCTTATTGCTGAAGCTCATGAAATATATTCTAATAAAGATACTGCAAAATATTTTGCTGAAAAAGCAATTGAAATAAGTAATGAGTTAAAAGAAATGGGAACTCAAACACCTTTTTTCTTATATCTATTTGCAAACTCTTATAGAATGGCTGAAAAAAAGCAAGAAGCTATTGATATATATACTCAATATTTGCAATTAAGACCAAAGGATAATCGTACAAAAAAAATTATAGAAGAACTTAAACAATAAGCTTAGTAATTATAAATAAATTATTTATTTCAATAGCTTTTTTTAAATATAGCTATGGAATAATAATTAGAATTTTAAAAGATACAAATTTTCACCAATTGAAGTTATAAAATGTTTTAAGATAAGAGAACAACGTTTACTAAAATTTGGGGCTTAACTTCTCTTACCCTACTTCCTGTTTTCAGAAGGTTTCAATAGGAATTCCAAATTCGTTGAAATGCTATATTCCCAGACTAATGATTCTTCTTTGGGTTTTGATTTTAGTATTCCTTGCTTTACTTCAGGTGCATATTTTGCCAAAAGGGAATTGTTGGAATTTCCATTTTTTGAGTTTTGTTTAACGGGTTTAATATTAATATCAACACCACCACAAGAAGGCATCCAAATCTGTCGGGTTAAAGTTCCATTTTCTTTTTCAAAGGTTTTTGGGAATTCTCTAAATGCACTTTTACCGGGTAATTTTTTATTTACGTTGATTTCAGTTTCTTTATAATCATTAAGGAAGTAGGAAAAAAAGTTTTGAATATTAAAATTCTCGGAATTATACTCTTTAAAAATTTTTGCCAGTGTAACCAAATAATATAAATTATTCAAATCTTTATAAATCATCCGATTGTTAGATAGTTTGCTAATTTATGATTTTATAAGGTAGTTGAAAAAATACCCACTTTAGGGTATTTTTGTTATTTGAATTTTTTTTTATTTTTGATTTATTATTATTCGATTGTATTTGAAGTTTGATTTATTCTTCTAAACCCTACTTGTTTTCCCAATAAATTTAATGGGTACTACACGAAATTACTGAATAATATTTTTTTATTATTAATGAAATTTTTATTAATCTTCACTATTATGAAAAGTATTTTTAAGTTAATTATTATCTCTTCTTTTTTAATTATTTCAATTAGTGCAAATGCCCAATTAACAGGACTCACCAAAAGTGCAGTTGCTTATGCTGACTACAATAATGATAATTATTTAGATTTTATTATGTCAGGCGAACAAAGCAACGGCACTGAAGTGGCATGGCTGTATAAAAATAATGGAAACGGTACATTTAGTTATACTAATTCTGGTATATGGGGCACATCAGAAGGATCTGTCGATTGGGGTGATTATAATAGAGATGGATATTTAGACCTATTAATTTGCGGTATTGATGCTTCAGCTAATAGAGTAACAAAGGTTTATAGGAATTATGCGGGGATTTATTTTTATGAAGATACAACAATTTCTTTAACAGGCATAAATGGAGTTGCAAAATGGGCTGATTTAGATAATGATGGAGACCTTGATATTATAATGGCTGGAAATACTACATCAGCTATAGTTTCTCCCAATGGTTTTTTAAGAGCATATAAAAATAATGGTAACCAAGTGTTTACTCAAGGATATAATCAAAATCTTTATTACACATCAAACGTTCAATTGGAATTAGCAGATTTTAACAATGATAATTATATTGATATTATATATAACTATCGAAAAAGATATTCAAATTATGGCACCACATATTACTATGGTGAAACATGGATTAGACGCAATAATGGGAGTTGGTCTTTTTCAGGATTTCAACCATCATCAGGATCCGGTTATCATTCGGGTGCATTATCATGTGGAGATTATAATAATGATGGTCATATCGATATCCTGATTAGTGGATTAAGATATTATTCTGGACAATATGAGTATGCCACAAAACTTTACAAAAATGATGGATATCCAACATTTACAGAAGTTACAAATGCTAATCTTTTAACCTTAAGTGGAGGTTCTTCTGTTTGGGGTGATATTAATAATGATGGTTATGAAGACATAATAATATCAGGTTCAACAACTAGTTATAGCAAAGTAACAAAAACATATTATAATCAAAATGGTGCTGGAACCTTTAGTTCAGCTAATTTAACAGGTTTACATAGTGGTGATTTTGATTTGGGTGATATCAATAATGATGGTGATATTGATATTTTAATGACTGGTTATTCAACATCCGGACCATATTCAAATTTATTGACTAACAATGTGGCAGCAGTAAATCCTAATACTGCTCCAAGCACACCAAGTGGATTAATAACAGAAATGAATGGTAATGATTTAATATTAAAGTGGAATAAATCAACTGATGCACAAACAGCACAGGAAGCCCTACAATACAACTTAAGAATAGGAGCGACTAGTAATTCTGTTGATATAAAGTCACCACATTCAAATATCTCAACAGGTTTTTGGAGAATAACAGACAAATCAGATCTTCTGTGTGATACATTTTTTATACTTGATGTTACAAATTTTCCGTCTTGTACTGATTTTTATTGGAGTGTTCAGGCAGTTGATAATGGATTATTAGCATCAGCTTTTGCAACTGAAAATTTATCAACAAAGTATTTTTTAGGGATGGGACAAGATAAGACTATAAATTTATGGGATTCTGTTCAAATATCTGCAATTATGGATACTTGCAGTCAAGCTAGCTTTGTTTGGACGCCTTCAGCTGGTCTAAGTAATCCAAATATTAAAAATCCTAAAGCATCTCCAAGTCAAACAACAACCTATAAAGTAACAGCAAGTGTTAATGGTCTGCAAATAGAGGATAGTCTTATTGTAACAGTGATTCAACCTTATTTAGTTATGGGAAGTGATAAAATAATTAATTATGGTGATTCTGCTGAGATTACAGCACAAATGCAAATTTGCACTCAAGCTAATTATGTATGGTCAGATGGTGCAACATTAAACGATTCAACTTCAAATATCACACTAGCTTCACCTTCTCAAACAACTACTTATACAGTAACAGCAACATGCAGTGGCTTTATAGAAATTGATAGTCTTATTGTAACAGTGTTGCCACCAAGTTCCAATATAGAAACAAAATCAGATAGATTTGGGGGATCAGGAACTGATATAGCTAAATCTATTGTTGAGACTCTTGATGGTTATATTTTTTGTGGCTATACAAATTCAACAGACTATTATATAGACACTCTAAGAGGAAACTATGATTTTTGGGTAGTTAGAGTTGATAATTTTGGGGATACTCTTTGGTCGAAGACATATGGGGGAACTAATTTCGATTTAGCCAACTCAATAGTTGCTACACCTGACAGTAATTTTATTATTGCTGGTTACAGTAGCTCTAATGATATTGATGTACATGGGAATCATGGTCAGAATGATATTTGGGTAATAAAGATTAATCAAAATGGAGATACGGTATGGACAAAATCATATGGTGGCAACGGTTCAGAATTTGCTTATCATATTATTAAAACGAAAGACGATAATTTTGTTATTGCAGGATATTCAACTTCATCAAATAATGGTGATGTAATTGGTGCAAATGTTGGTTATTCGGATCCATGGTATGTTAAAATAAATACTAATGGTACAATTCTTTGGTCAAAACTTTATGGCGAATCAACCTATAATGATCGAGCTCATAAAATATGTCAAAAAACTGATAGTACTCTCATCAGCTCTGGGTATTATCAACTAAGATACTCGCATTGTGGAGGCTATCATTGTTCGTATATATACTATTCTTATCATGATTTTGGTAGATTAAATCTTTTAGATAAAGATGGAAATTTAATTAGTCGTAAAAAACCAGTTAATTATGATCCAACACAATGTTATGATGTTGTAAATACTTTAGATAGTCAAAATATTGTATTATCAAAGTATAACAGCACATGGCATATTACTAAAGTGAATAATCTTGGTAATAATATATGGAATAAGTCATTAGCTGTTTCAAGTAATAATTCACCCAAATCAATAGTTGCAAATAATCAAGGTGGTTATATGATTTGCGGGAATACTAATATTTCTTTATCTGCTTATGATAACCATGGAAGTTCTGACTATTGGACAGCATTATTAAGCTCAAGCGGAGATACTATATTTACAAAATCATTCGGTGGAACTGGATATGATGACATATCAGATTTAATTACAACAAGTGATGGAGGTTATTTAATGGTTGGTAATACATCATCAACAGATGGAGATCCAGGTAGTACTAGTTATGGAATGTCAGATGCCTGGATATTAAGATTTGGATTTAAGCCTGAAATTATTTCTCAATCAAGTGATTCTACAATTTGCCAAAATGATACACTTTTAATCTCAGTTACAAAAGATAGTTTATCTAATATGGTTACCTATCAATGGCAAAAAAACTCCTTGAATATTATAGGTGCAAATAGTGATAGTTTAGTTTTGGATGCGTTATTAGATAATGGAAGCAATATTTTTAAATGCATACTAACTAATGCATATGGTGTTGATACCTCTGATGCAATAACTGTAAATGTAATGAGTACTAATTACACTATCCATGATACAATATGTATTATCGATACAAGTTATTATAATCCAGCTACTAATATTAGCAATGACACATTAATTACATCCTATTCTTCAAGTAGTTCATGTGATAGTATAGTAACAAGGATTACTTATAAATACCCTAAGTTTAAAACTATTGATTATGATACAATTTGTAATGGAAATTCATATTATTTTGGTGGTCAATGGTTAATAGCAGCAGGTATATATACTGATACTCTCACTACTAATTGTAATTGTGATTCAATATTAGAATTACATTTACATATTAATCAAAATACTACAGGCGATACAAATGCAGTTGTATGTAATAGTTTTAGCTGGTATGGTACAAATCATACAATAAGTGGTAATTATACTCACACATTAACAAATCATTTGGGTTGTGATTCGGTTGTAACTTTGCATTTAACAATAAATAATAGCAATACAGGTGATACAACTGCAGTTGCTTGTAATAGTTTTAGCTGGTATGGTACAAATCATACAATGAGTGGAAATTATACTCACACTTTAACAAATCATTTGGGTTGTGATTCAGTTGTTACTTTACATTTAACAATCAACAATAGCAATATTGGAGATACGACTGCAGTTACTTGCAATAGTTTTAGTTGGGATGGTACAAATCATACAACAAGTGGAAATTATACTCACACACTAATAAATCATTTGGGCTGTGATTCAGTTGTTACTTTACATTTAACAATAAATTATAGCAATACCGGAGACACAACCGCAGTTGCATGTAATAGTTTTAGCTGGTATGGTACAAATCATACAATGAGTGGAAATTACACTCATACACTAACAAATCATTTGGGTTGTGATTCGGTGGTCACTTTACATTTAACAATCAATAATAGTAATACAGGTGACACAACCGCAGTTGCATGTAATAGTTTTAGTTGGTATGGTACAAATCATACAATGAGTGGAAATTATACTCACACACTAACAAATCATTTAGGTTGTGATTCAGTTGTAACTTTACATTTAACAATCAATAATAGCAATATCGGAGATACCATAGCAGTTTCATGTAATAGTTTTAGCTGGTATGGGACAAATCATACAATGAGTGGAAATTACACTCACACTTTAACAAATCATTTAGGTTGTGATTCAGTAGTAACATTACATTTAACAATCAACAATAGCAATATTGGAGATACTACTGCTGTAGTATGTAATAACTTTAGCTGGTATGGTACGAATCATACAATGAGTGGAAATTATAATCACACATTAACAAATTATTTGGGATGTGATTCTGTTGTAACACTACATTTAACAATCAACAATAGTAATACCGGAGATACAACTGTAGTTGCCTGTAATAGTTTTAATTGGTATGGTACAAATCATACAATAAGTGGAAATTATACCCACACCTTAACAAATCATTTAGGTTGTGATTCTGTTGTAACTCTACACTTAACAGTTGGCTCAAGCTATTTCTATCAAGAAACAGATACAATTTGCGATGGTAGTTATTTAGTTTGGCATGGAGATACTTTTACAATTGCGGGAATCTATTATGACTCTTTATTAACACAATATGGCTGTGATAGTGTTTACGAATTAGCACTAACTGTTAACCCAACATATTTCTATTCAGAAACAGATACAATATGTAATGGTGGTTATTTAGTTTGGCATGGAGATACTTTTACAATTGCGGGAATCTATTATGACTCTTTACTAACACAAAATGGCTGTAATAGTGTTTATCAACTACAATTATTTGTAAATCCAACTTATTATTTTGTAGAACAGGATACTATTTGCTATGGAGATAGTCTTATATGGCAAGGGATTTCTGTTAATTATTATTCGGTTTCTGATACTCTTTTTGCAAATTACAATTCAGTAAATGGTTGTGATAGCATTTATGAATTACAATTGATTGTTAATTTACCTTATTATTTTGTAGAACAAGATACTGTTTGCTTTGGAGATAGCTTGTTTTGGCAAGGGAATTATTATTCAGTTGCTGACACTTTTTATGTAAATTACAATTCAACAAGCGGTTGTGATAGTATTTATAAATTGATATTAACAGTAAATCCATTGCCAAATGTTGTACTAAGCAATTATTCACCTGATACGATTTGTGACAATCTTCCACAATTCAATTTACCAATAGGTAGCCCAAGTGGTGGTTCATATTCAGGTTCAGGAGTTATTGGTTTGTATTTTGATCCTGCAATTGCCGGTATAGGTGAGCATTGGACTTATTATAATTATACTGACTCAAATTCATGCTCAAATATTGATTCATCAAAAATAGTAGTGATTATATGTTCAGGGATAGAGGATTTTAGTGATAAAAATAATATCAGCATTTATCCAAATCCTAACAAAGGAAAATTCACTTTGAAGATAGATGATAAAATTTCTCAGGATTACAGAATGAATATTTATAATTCATTAGGTATGATTATTTACTCGGAGGATATAACATCAAATGGTCATTTAGTTAAGAATATAAATTTACAAACTCATCCAAAAGGAGTTTATATAATGATTTTGACCAGTTCTGAGAAATTAATGTATAAAGCAAAAATTATAATTCAATAATAAATTTAAATCATAAAATCTAAAGAAATGAGACATAAGTTAAGCTTATTAATTCTAATATTTTCAGCTACTCTATTTTCATCTATTTCTGGTTTTTCTCAGGAACAGCATAAAATAGATTCGCTACAAAAAGTGATTTCAGATATTGAAAAAAAATGCCCAAAGCCTTGTTCTGATGACACAATACGAATTAAAGCTTATTTTGAATTAGTTGATATTTTTGCTAAGACAAATCTTGATACGGTTTTATCTATTGAATTAATAGTTCAAAAAATTGCAGAAAGCCACTTAGAAAATAATCCCGATAAAGTTTTAGAGTATAAAATGAAAGATTATTTAGCTGAAGCCTTAAATAACATCGGTTATGTTTATTATACAAAAGGAAATATGCAATTAGCATTTGAATATTACGATAAAAGTCTATCAATATTAAAAGAAATAGATGATAAACATGGTGTGGCTTCAACTGAGAATAATATTGGGATGACTTATTTAATGATTGGAAATTTTCCTAAAGGCCTTGAATATTTAATAAATAGTGCTTCGACACTTGAGAAAATTAATGATAAAACTGTTTTAGCAGCTACATTAAGTAATATTGCAGCCATATATTACAGACTCGGAGATATTCCTAAATCCTTAAAATATTTTCAAAAAAGTTATGATATTAGAAATGAGTCTGGAGATAAGAAGGGAATGGCAAATTCGTATAATATGCTTGGTATGATTAACGAAAGAAATGGTGATATAGATAAAGCATTGGTTTATTATTTTAAAAGTTATAGAATTTGTGAGGATTTAGGAGAAAAGATTATGAGTGCTGATGTATTAAACAATTTGGCAATAATTTATAATTTTCAAGGAAACATACCAAAATCAATGGAATGTTTTGATAAGTGTATTCAAATTAAGAAAGAAGCTGGAGATACTCGGGGAGTGGCAACAATTTACAATAATATTGGAACAGTCTATGATAATTTAGGAAACTATAATAAGTCATTGGAATACCATAATAAGAGTCTGAAAATTCGTACTGAAATAGATGACAAGAAAGGATTAGCATTATCAAATAATAATTTAGGATCAGTTTACCAAGGATTAAATGAATATAAAAAAGCTATAAATTACTTATACAAAAGCCTAAATATTTACAAAGAAATGGGTGAGAAAAAAGGAATAGGAACTTCATATTTGAATTTAGGGGAACTACATTTTTTAACCGATAGTGTTACTAAGGGATTTGAGTCTATAGAGAAGTCTATAGAAATATTCAAGGAGCTAAAAGATATTCAATTGCTTTCAACTGCCTATATAGCCGCAGGAAAACAAAAATTGAGAAAGCACGATATAAAGGCTGCATATCCCTATTGCATAGAAGCGCACAAAATTGCAAAAACTATTAAATATCCATTGCAATTGAAAAATACTTCTTCGCTGATGAAGAATTTATTATTTGTACAAAATAATTTAGAAAGAGCTGATAGTTTTGCTCAAGTTATTGTTGATATTGATAACAAAACAATTATCTCAAATTTCACCATTTTATCTGAATTAGAGCAGGAAAAATATTTTAATTCAATAAGTGCAAATTATATGGATTTTAATTCTTATGCATTATTCAGACAGAAAGATAATCCTAAAATTGTCAATCAGGTTTATAATAATACATTGAAAAACAAAGGAATACTTTTGAAATCATCAACAGCAATGCGTAATGCTGTTTTAAGTTCGAAGGACACAATTCTTATCGATAATTATTACAAATGGATACATTTGAAAAAGCAAATTGCAAAGCTTTACAATCAAGGAAAATCAACTAAAGCATTAGACGAACAAGCAAACGAATTAGAAAAGGAATTAGTTAAATCTTCACAGCTTTTTTCTGATTTTAATAACCTGCAGGACATCAGTTGGAAGAACGTACAAAAATCATTGAAATCAAATGAGGCATCGATTGAGTTTATACATTTTGAATACACGAAATATCATAAACAAAAGTTTATAAATCAGAAAGATTCAATTTTGTATTGCGCTTTGATTGTAACTCCTGATTGTGATAATCCTATTATGGTTCCTCTATTTGAAGAAAAAGAATTACTTACCATATTAAACAGTTCAAGAGGTATAAGTTTGATAAATAAATTGTATGGGAAAATTAGTCAAAAGTCAACTAAACTTTATAAGTTAATTTGGAAACCTATTGAGATACATTTAGATGGAGTAAGCACTGTTTATATTTCACCATCAGGATTATTACATAAAATATCATTCCTGGCAATCAACAAAAGTCAAAACGTTTTTCTTTGTGATAATTACAATATAAATACTCAAAGCACAACTGCTAAGGTTTTTAAACCTGAAAATTCTGAACTTGGAGTAAATATTACTGCAAATGTTTTTGGAGGAATAGAGTATAGTACAGATTCAACAGAAAAGGAAATCTGGAATTATTTGGAAGGTACCCAAAATGAATCACAAATCATCAATTTCTTTTTGGAAGAGAAAAAGGTAAAAACAAATTATTATTCAGAAACAGATGCAAGTGAAGAGAATTTTAAGAAGACCAGTCCAAATAGCAATCTTATTCATTTAGCAACACATGGTTTCTTTTATCCTTCTGTAGGCGAAATTAAGAAAGACACAAGTAAATTAAAAGAAATATCCAGACTTGGTGAAATAGACTTCGGTGAATATATGTTTATGGATAATAAAAATCCATTAATGCGTTCTGGATTGGTTTTAGCAGGTGCAAATGATGTTTGGAAAAAGGATTATAGTAGCGATAAAGAAGATGGAGTATTAACTGCATTAGAAGTCTCGTCTATTGATTTACGAAAAACTCAATTAGTAGTTTTATCAGCTTGCGAAACAGGTTTAGGTGAAATTAAAGGAACTGAAGGAGTTTATGGTTTGCAGCGAGCTTTTAAAATGGCAGGAGCAAAATTTCTTATTATGAGCCTGTGGGAAGTGCCGGATAAAGAAACTGAAGAGTTTATGACAACATTTTATTCAAAACTATTATCAATTAAAGATATAAAACAAGCATTTAATCAAACTCAGAAAGAAATGCGCAAAAAATATGACCCTTATTATTGGGCAGCTTTTGTGTTGATTGAATAATTTATTATAAGTTACAAAATTTTATGTCGTATTTTTACGTGTCGTATTTTTATAAGTTGAAAATTTATGTGTAAATTTTTGTAAATATTTACCATCCATCCTTTTTAACCGTAAATTATTTCTCAATTCATCTTTGCCCTGACCCTAAAGGGAATCAGAATTGAGAAATGATTGATACCCGTCCAAAATAGTGTGTCTGTAACCAAAAAAGTTTCCAACAATTTA
>CAYLPA010000075.1:0-11919 GCA_964385385.1 uncultured Saprospiraceae bacterium
TTTATTGAAAACTTTTTACATGCAATAGACACACTAATGTGGACACTACCAATTTCGCTGACCCCAATTCCTGCTGATATGTCGTTCAAACTCTGACATTTGTTAAGCTGTCCGAAAGTTAAGGCGACAAATTGGTCGTATGTTCTATATTTACTAACGCCTTTGTTGGTTTTATAAGTTTTGGTGCAGCTTTCAAAAAGCCAAGGTGGTACTAAATCTAATATTTGTCGAATTACTGGTTTATTGTTATTTTTGTTTCGCCTGAAGAGTCCCATAATATTTTAGTTTTTTCGTAGAAACAAATATATGGGATTCTAAGGGCTTATTAAAATTAAGACTTTCGGATGCTAGTGAGTTTAAATAAATGTTTCCAAAATCCTAAGCTATTTTGATTTTGCATTATTTGTATATTTCGTAAATTTTCTAAAAAACTTCTTCGCAAAACTAAAAAAGAAATCTCATTTCTAAGAAAAGATAATTATTTTTGTTTCTTGAAAGAAAGGAATTATTAGAAGTCCCCTTAAATTAATAAGTGAAAGAAAAAATGATAAATAATCCCGAAATAAAATTAGCACACGATTTTGTTCACTACACAAATCGAAACATTTTTCTTACAGGAAAAGCAGGCACAGGCAAAACTACATTTCTTCATTCTCTAAAATCAACATCATACAAAAGAATGGTTGTGGTTGCTCCTACCGGAGTTGCTGCCATCAATGCAGGAGGTGTTACAATTCATTCTTTCTTTCAAATGCCTTTCGGACCTGTTATCACCGACCGTTTGCCGATTATAAAACAAATTTCTACCGATGAATCAGCTTTCAAACAAAAATTCAGTAAAACAAAAATAAAAATTATTAAATCTCTCGACCTTTTGGTGATTGATGAAATAAGCATGGTTCGGGCTGATTTACTTGATGGAATTGATGAAGTCCTTCGAAGATACAAGAATAGAAATCTCCCTTTCGGTGGCGTCCAGTTACTCCTGATTGGAGACCTTCAGCAATTAGCTCCCGTTGTAAAAGAAAGCGAATGGAATATGCTTAGACCTTATTATGAAACTGTTTTCTTTTTCAGTAGCAGAGCCCTTCAAGAATCAAAACCGGTTTTTATTGAACTAAAACATATTTATCGCCAGAAAGATGAACACTTTATTAAAATTCTCAATGAAATAAGAGATGATTGTTTGACAGAAAATTCTATTAAGGAGTTACAAAAAAGATACATCCCCAATTTTAGTCCTAAGAATGACGAAGGCTACATAACTCTTACAACACATAATATAAACGCTGATTCAATTAACGAAACTCAACTGAAAAAAATCAAAGCTAAAGAATATCATTTCGAAGCTATTATTGAAGGGAAATTTTCTGAATACTCTTATCCTACAAAACAAGATTTACGGCTAAAAGTCGGTGTCCAAGTAATGTATGTGAAAAACGACAGCTCTTTTGAAAAAAGATATTATAATGGTAAAATAGGTACGATAATAAATATTGAAGATGAAAAAGTTTTTGTTAAAAGTCCTGAAGATGACGAAGCTATTGAAGTTGGTATTGAAAAATGGGAAAACATAAAATATTCCCTAAACGAAATCACCAAAGAAATTGAAGACGAAGCTGTAGGCTCTTTTATTCAGCATCCTTTACGTCTTGCATGGGCAATTACAATTCATAAAAGCCAGGGATTAACTTTCGACAAAGCTGTTATTGATGCAAGAGCAGCTTTTGCTCACGGTCAGACTTATGTTGCTTTGAGCCGATGCAAAACTCTCGAAGGTCTGATTCTTAGCAGCCAGATTAACGACAATGGAATTATTTGTGACAAAACGGTGATGGCTTTTAATCATGAAGTTGGAAAGAATCAGCCTAAAGAAAAAAATCTAAAAGAATCGAAACAAGCATTTCAAAAATCATTAATCGATGAGCTTTTAAACTACAAGGCTTTTCAATATCAAATTAACAAATTAATAAAAATAGTACAGGATAACAACCGAAGTATTGAGGGTGATGTATTAGAAAAACTATATGAGATTCAAAAAACAGGAATTGAATTAATTAACGTAGCTGATAAGTTCTCTCGTCAAATTCAGCAGTTAATGTTAACTGAAGCAGATATTGAAAGCAGCCCACAACTACAGGAACGAATAAAGAAAGCTTCAACATATTATTTGGATAAGACCCAAATGCAGATTCTTGTTCCTTTGGAAAAAAGTACTTTTTCTTCAGATAACAAGGCTGTAAAAAAATCAGTAAAAGAAGTTTTAGTAAAAATCCACGAAATTATTTTCGTAAAACAAACTTGCCTAACAGAGAGTGTAAAAGGATTTGCTCTGAAAGAATTTTTATTAGTACGGGCAAAAGCTTCACTCGAAGAAGTAAGAGTTAAAACTAAAAAGAAGGCAGAAACAAAAATTGTTTCAACAGAACATCCTGTGCTATACGAACGCTTCCGTGAATGGCGGAAATTTCATGCTGAAGAAGACAATGTTCCTGTTTACCGCATTGTTAATCAAAAAGCTATTATCGGAATCACCAACAGCTTGCCGGGTTCAGCAAAACAACTTAACGAAATAAAAGGAATCGGAGCCATGAAAATCAAGAAATATGGAAACGAAATTCTTACTATGGTTTCAGATTATTGTAAAGAAGAAAATCTTTCTTTAGGTGAAGATAAAATAGAATTTCCCGTAAAGCCCAAAAAGAAATCTAAAGAAATCAGTTTTGAATTATTTAAAAGTGGCAAAACAATTTCCGAAATTGCAAAAGAAAGAGATTATGCAGAAACTACTATTGAAGGTCATTTGGCATATTTTATTGGCACGGACGAATTAGATATCAATCAGTTTGTAAGCAAGGAAAAGATTAATATAATATCCAATTATTATAAAAAACGTCCCGAAGCTTTTATGAACGAAGTAAAACTTGCACTTGGTGATGACATTACTTATGGTGATATTAGATTTGTGTTGAGTTATTTGCAAAAACAAGCCTAACTAAGTCATAATAAAATTTAGAATTTAATTCAATGAATTTTAGCTAAGAAAAATCAAGATAAAAATAAATCTATCTTTCTATAAAACTTTTGTAATTTTAAAGCAAAAAAAATAATGCCATGCCATATAAAGAAAACTTAGAATTAGCAACTAAACTAAAAAAGGAATTGGATGGTTTAAGACCATTAAGCCCTGAAGCCGAAATTAGAATTATGCAAAAATTTCGACTCGATTGGAATTACCATTCTTCACATATAGAAGGAAACCAACTGACTTATGGTGAGACCAAAGCCTTAATACTTTTCGGACATACTGCTCAAGCAAAACCACTTAAAGACCATTTGGAAATGTCAGGTCATGATGAAGCTATTAAAAATATTGAGGATGTAATAAAACAAAAAAGACCTTTAAATGAGAACTTTATTAGGGAATTACATATACTTATACTAAAAGAACCTTATGAAGTTGATGTTATTACTCCAGATGGAAAACCAACTAGACGAACAGTTCAAGTTGGGAAGTACAAATCAGTTCCAAACCATGTAAAAACCAAAACTGGAGAAATTTTTTACTTCTCAACCCCAGAAGAAACTCCGGCAAAAATGACCGATTTAATGCAATGGTATGCTAATAATAAAGATAATTCTGAGATACACCCTGTACTTTTTGCAACTGAGTTTCATTACCGTTTTATTCGCATTCATCCTTTTGATGATGGAAATGGACGTATAGCCAGACTAATTATGAATTTCATTCTTATGCAATACGGCTACCCACCTGCAATAATTAAAACCGAAGATAAATTAAATTACTTTGCAGCACTTGAACAAGCTGATGCAGATAAGTTAGAGTATTTTTTTAATTATGTATGCCAGCAAGTAAATCGTTCACTTGAACTTATGATTAAAGGTGCAAAAGGTGAAAGTATTGAAGAAGACGATGACCTTGATAAAAAGCTTACTTTGTTGAAACAAGAGGTTGAAGCAGAAGATAAAGAAAATGAAACAACAAGATTAACAACAAATGTTTTAAAAAAAGCATATAATGATTGGATTCACATGCTTTTATGCAAAATAGCTGTCACCACTACAAAATTTAATGATTTCTATAATGAACCTTCTCATAATATTTTTGCAGAGATTGGCTCAAAACCTTTTATTATTAATTTCAAGA
Organism: uncultured Saprospiraceae bacterium; assembly: GCA_964385385.1. Taxonomy (GTDB): domain Bacteria; phylum Bacteroidota; class Bacteroidia; order Bacteroidales; family CAYLPA01; genus CAYLPA01. The sequence goes on from CAYLPA010000075.1 coordinate 4,169, forward strand.
AACAGTTTAGTTTAGAAGAAATTGTATGGCATTTTTCAGGTCTAGAAGAAGACAAAAATCTTGAACCATCTAGATTCATATTAAAGACTAATTTTGGAGTATATAAAAAGGGAGGAATAAATTCTTTTGGATGCAATTATACAATAGAAATAAAATTCGAATTATTCTATTATGAAATTTTAATAGAGTATTTTGACAGTAAAAGAGAGATACAAAGTATTAAGTCATATACAAAAAAAGCTCTACACAAACCGTTACAAAAAGATGAAATAAACGAAATAAATAAAAACTGGGGTAATACTTTATATCAGCATTTAGAATATCATAGAAAACTAATGAACAACAAGCATATTGATTGAAAAATACATCCTATTTACTTATAGTATAAAGCATTTTTAATAATAAATCCTTGTACCAAGAGTTCAGATTTTTAATGATAGAATTGAGTTTAATAACCCGGGAGGATTGCCAGCTTCCTTGAAGAAGTTAATGGATACTGATACTTCAATGCCTCGAAATCCAATCTTAGCTAAATTATTCAGAGTAGTTAAATTGGCTGAAAATGCAGGTTATGGTTATGATAAGATGATTGATGGTTGGAAATCTTATAAAGGATTTCAACCCGGTTTTAATATACAAATTGATTCAACTACAGTTATATTCAATATTGATGTAATAAAAGAAGATAATGATATTACTGATAAATACTCTGAAGATGATATTTTAAAAGGTGGCTCAATAGGTGGCTCAATAGGTGGCTCAATAACTGAATTATCTGACAGACAAAAAGAAATATTAAATCTTATAATTGACGATAAAAAAATTAGTTATAGAACGATTGCATCTAAACTTGGTATAAATGATTCAGCAGTAAAAAAACACCTGAATAAATTAAAAGAAAAAAAGATATTAGAACGAATTGGTGGTACAAGAGGATACTGGAAAATTATTACATAATAATGACAATCACTGAATTACAAAACTTGCTCTCAGTAATAATATTACTTATTCCGATATTCGATTTGTGTTAAGTTATTTAAAAAGAAAAGTCTAACTTATTCTTCTTCAATTTTATAAATTCCATATTTTCCGATATATCTTCCTCTTACCGCAGGGCGAGAGTTTTGTTCAACGAAAAGTAAGTTATCGTTAAATTTTCTGAAATTCTTAGGACTATACATAAAAGTTCTGTTTTTGTATTCGCAGAAAACTTCTTGTTTTGCTTTTCCATCATCATTATATTTTAAAGCAAAAGTTGTCATATACCCAAAATTTCCCTGAAGAACATTTTTGCATTTCTTTTGCTCCTGAACATTTAGATTCAAGCTATGACCATTATATAACACTATAAATTCGCCATTAAGTATCAGAGGCTTATATGACATATAATATTCTCCATTATTATATACATTTTTCCTTAGCAATATATCCTGCCATTGAATTTCTCCCAACTCATTATATTTTACTATAAAGATATTCTCTTCATAACCTCTAAAATTTCCATTACTTGTAGTTGCAGAATAGTATATTTCAAATACTCTGAAGAAATTACCCTTTTCATCAGCTACTCCTTTTACAACACCTACTTCTTTTATTCCTTTGCCTTTTGCAGCAGCAGCTTCACTTATTCTATTCTTAGCAAAAATTTGATTAGTAAAAGGTTTAAAATTCTTATTTGTTTGTTCAAATGTTTCCTTGTCAACTACTATACTAAAAAAACCGTGAGCTTCTTTTGGAGTTTTTGGCGACCACAAACCATCAACAACAGGATTTCCATTTTTTAGTAATGAAAAGCTTACCACGGATAATTTGTTCTTAGAATGAACATTTAACACCTTTGCTTCTTCTAATTCAGCATTATATCCTAATATTGTATAATTGATATTATCACATTCCAATCCTGCATAAATATTTTCTTTGTCATCTGTAAATAAAGAAATAAGTCTCAATCCCCTTTTTGCTGTTTAGATTCTTTTCTCAAATCTATTTTCAATAGTTAAATCTTCATCAAGAATAAATATCATTAACTTCTTATCTATAGTAGTAAAAGCTACAGCAATCTTATCTTTGAACTTAGCTATTTTATAACCTTTATGTATATATTTATTATTATCAAAATCAATGTAATTGTATGAGGAGTTTTCAGAATCAACTATAACAATTCCCGGTATATATTTTACTTTAGCTGAACCTTCAATAGAAAATACTACTTTATCATTAATATAAAAACCATCGTTAAACACACTGAGATATTTTCCAAAACCATCAAAACTTAAATATTTAGAAAAAGTATTTTTTCCTAAAACATTAAATTCCTGAAATAACAATCCTTTTTCAGAAGAAATTAATGCAATTTTATCTGCTGAATTTGCAATAGGTAAAACAGTTGAAGATTTTGTGTTTCCTTTTACAGGAAGCCATTTCTGAGCAATTGTTATTTGAGAAAAACAAATAATTAGTCCTAATACTAATGTCCTTTTTAACATAATTTCTTTTTTTTAAAATTAATAAAATGAATTTAAATTACATAAACTTTTGCAATGTAAACAATATTACGAAACTAATCAGGAAGTATATATGTTTTTTTTTAACAATAATCAGGAGATGCTTTTTAATAAATAATTAATATGGGAAAATATATAAACGATTATCGAAAACATTGAAGCCGGATTAGCCAGCTTAAAAGAGATTATGGAAACAATAAATGGGAATGGGAATTAAATATTTCAATTACTTCCTCTCCTACTTAATCCCCATATATTTATGGTTCTGCAAAGAAATTCTCCATTTGGTGTTTTTTTTAACATAGTCGATAATAAGTTGCATATTTTTTTCCATACGACTCCATTCGGGTTGCAGATAAAGCATGCAATTTTTGTTCACTTTAGCAGCACATTCTTCTGCCCACAAAAAATCCTTTTCTTCAAATATAATAATTTTCAGTTCGTCAGCATAGTCAAAAATCTTTTCATTGGTTATTGCAATTTCTTTAGGCGAAAGGCAAATCCAATCCCACTCTCCAGAAATTTCGTAGCAACCACAAGTTTCGAGATATGTTTTAATATTTCTTTTTTTTAGCTCCGAGCAAAAATAATCGAGTTTATATTTCAAAGGTTCACCACCTGTAACAATCACAGCTTTTGCAGGACATTCTTCAATTCTTTCAACAATTTCATCAACAGCAACTAAAGGATGTGTTTCGGCATTCCAAGCATCCTTTTCGTCGCACCATGAACAACCGACATCACAACCACCGGTTCTTACAAAATATGATGCTTTACCAGTATGAAATCCTTCACCCTGTATGCTATAAAATTCCTCCATTATATTGAGAAATCTTTCGTTTTCTTGTTTAGAGTTTTTCAATTTTTATATAATTTTTGTTACTAATCAGTTTTGAAAAGATGCCACAGATTCACAGATTAAAAAAATTATAAATATAATTTCATCAGATTGTCTTACAAATAATAAAAAAATATTTTTTTTATTTGTAATTCAGAGATAATAACATAATTATTTTACTTCGCTAATAGTCATTTATACAACTAAAAACCTTGATTTATCATATTAAAATAATAGTATATTTAAAATCTGTGAATCTGTGGCTTTTTTTTATTTAGGACTGATTAGTTACTAATTTTTTAATAGGGCAAAATTAATATTTTTATTAACATCCCGTTGGTTATAACTCTTAAATATTTCATAATTATTGTATTTCAAAATACCTAATTTTGTTATAAATTCTGTATCTTTTATAAAAAAAACAAAAAAATGAAAAGACATATTTTATTTATTCTGGCAATATTATATTTTGGCATAAATGCTTATGCACAACATACGCTAATCATGAAATCGGGAGAAAAAACCGAAGGTGTTGTTATTGAGCTGAAAAACGACACTATAATTTTCTATGTTGATTTGATGATGGAAAAAGTTCCTTTAAGAGATGTTAGTGCAATTTATTTCAACGAATATGTTGCCTATAAAGGAGATTTATTAAAAAATGATGATGTAAAAAGTATTTGGTCGGGAGATTATCTAATAAAATATGTTTTGAAGGACAGGGTAATGATTACACCACCTGTAATAACAATTGGCACCGAAGACAAAGGAACTGTTGTAGTTCTTATCGTTGTTGACCGCTATGGAAATGTTGTTGAATCTGAACCCGGCTATGTTGGCTCAAACACATCAAATAAATATCTTTTAACAAAAGCAAAATTTGCCGCTCAGGGAGCGAAATTTGAAAAACACATGACTGGCCCTCCAAAAACCAAAGGCACAATTATTATTACTTATTAGTCTGGATTATTAAAATTCAGAATTTTCATTAAAAACTCTCGCAGAAATTCTTTATTGCTTTTTATTGATATGCAATCTATATTATTAATGCGAATCAAGGGTTGGATTTTCTAACTTATTCTTTTATAGCCACTAAGACTCAAAGACTCGAAAAAATTCACAAAGAAAATAAAAATTACAACTTAGTGAAACTTTGTGTTTTAGTGTCTTTGTGGCAAAAACATTCTTAACCCTTTATTCTCATTATTAGGTTTTTATTCCACTGGAAAAGACACCTGAGTAATAAATTTTGTTGGGTCTTCTTCGTTTTTAGGTCCTACAATATAAGTTTCCCAAGGAGCACCGATTGATTTCAATTCATTTGTTTTAACATATTCCTGAAGAGTATTCCATGCATGCTCCGAAGCTTCATATGGTCCTGTGTGAATTAATGTGGCAACATTTCCTGAATAGCTTTCTTTATAGACAATATTGTCCATTCCTGAAGTTGATTCGGGTACAGGCACTCCTACTTCAAAAGCACTTAAATCTTCCATATTATAAGAAAACCATTTGCTGTAAGGATGTCCTAAAATTTCAATATTATTTTCTTTAATATATAAATATAATTTATCAAACATTCCATCAATCTTCACTTTCATTTCATGCATTAAACTAGAATCTTTTATTGTCAACACAAATTGTTTTTCGAAATTTTTAACTTCTACTTCGCTTATACTCCAATTTTTTTCGGGTTCAACAGGGAGACTTTCTACATATGTTTTAAGATTCTCAAGACTTTCAATATAATTTTTTTCAAGCATTGGCTTAACTAGAAAAACACTAATAAACCTGCTATAAGGGCATTTTGATTGATATGACTCAAAGCCGAAAGTTACTAAAACTCCTTCTTCAGTTTCTTCTAATTCCCAAGTTACAAATGAAGTTTTACTTCCCATAACCAAATCCTGTTTAATATAGGAGAATTCTGTACTTTCAGTAATAGTCATTGAACCTTCGCCTTTTTTGTTAGGTTCCCATATTTGCTTGTTATCAACACCACATTCAGGACCTTCAAAAACATTTTCCACTAAAGTATCATTCCATGATGACCAGACAAAAGCTTTTTCAAGATTGTTCAGCTGTTCAAATATCATATTCACAGGTGCTTTTACTAAAATGCTTTCTTTCACTTCTACTTTTTTTGGTAGAAATAATGCGATAATCAATCCTATGATTAATATTATCGCAACTACGATTAAAATAGTTTTTAATGCTTTCATTTTGTTTGGTTTTTAATAAATATTTTTTTTTTATCAAAGATATGATAAATTTTAAATAATTTTATGTTTTTATTTATTTTATAATAATTACCATTATGAAAAAAACAATTCTTATCGCATTAGTTTTAATTTTCTGGAATATTTCATTATTTTCTCAGAACATCACGAATTTCAATCTAACAGACACATACGGAAATCCCCATGACCTATATTCTTATTTATCAAAAAAACAAGCAGTTATTTTAGATTTCTTCCTTGTTACTTGCGGCAACTGTGCTGCTTTTGTTCCTGAGCTGGAAAAAATTTATCAGGATTATGGACAGAACACAAAATGGTTAATTGTGTTAAGCATGGAATGTCTTGACACAACGGATGCTGCTATCAATGCATGGAAACAGGCAAGTGGCGGAACTTACCCTTCAATTGGTGGATCAGGTGCAAAGTCCTACTGGCAAAATAACTGGTATCCACTTCTTGGTGGAACATTTAATCAGCTCGTGGTAATAATTCCCGACCAATACGGGCAACCGCAAAATAGCACAATAGATTTTATGAACATTGGCCTGATGGATGCAAACAAAATGACACAATTACTTTATTCTCTTACCAGCCATGGTTTTCATACTGGGATTAATGATAATGATTCTGAAAATAATAACATAAATATTAACCCTAATCCTTCAGATAACTCTTGTATGCTAACATTTGATAAATCGAATGAAAAAATAATCAGCTACGAAATTTATTCTTCAATTGGAAAAAGAGTTACCATCAAACAAATTCCCGATAAAAAAGACTTTATTAACATTGATACTTATTCTTTATATAACGGCACTTATTTTATTAAAGTCCAAACCAATAAATCCACCGAAACTTTAAAATTAATTGTTGTTCATTAATAAAATTATTAATCTTGAAAAACATAGCTCTGGCATTATTATTTTATATTGAATTAGCAATAATCTTCATATTATCCTTACTGCCTTTTTGGATACTTTATAGAATTTCTGACTTTTTCTATTTTCTAATATATTACGTTTTATCTTACAGAAAAAAAGTTGTCAGAACTAATCTTGTTAATTCCTTTCCAGAAAAATCAATCGAAGAAATTAAAAAAATCGAAAAAGGATTTTACAGATTTTTATGTGATATGTTAATTGAAACTTTTAAAATATTAACTATTAGCAAAAAACAAGCTGCAAGAAGATGTGTTATTGACAAGGATTCTCACGCTTTAATGGAAACATATTATAAAAATGGCAAAAGTGTGGTTTTTGCTATGGGGCATATTGGCAACTGGGAATTATGTGCAATATGTTCAAATTTTCTGCTAAAGCATCAAGTTTATTTTATTTATCATCCAATCAAAAACAAGTATTTTGACAAACTAATTTATAAGGTGAGAAACAGATTTGGAACTAAACTCTATGCTATGAAAAGCACCTTAAAAGGAATGCTTAACAATAAAAACGAAATTAATGCCACCGGCTTTGTTTCCGATCAGGCACCACAACCCGAAGGAGCTTACTGGACAACTTTTCTCAATCAGGATACTCCTGTTTTTTTTGGCATAGAAAAAATTGCAATGAAACTTAATCAACCCGTATTATATTATAATATTAAAAGAGTAAAACGTGGATATTATCAGATAAACATAGACACAATTACTGACCATCCTAAAGATACCCAAAAAGGTGAAATTACTGAAGCTTTTACCCACCGCCTTGAACAGGAAATCATAAAACACCCTGAATTGTGGCTCTGGTCACACCGCAGATGGAAACATAAAAGAAGTTCAGGGTCAGGTAGATAATACGCAAATCTATATTCTACATTCGTTAATCATTATTCGTTATTTTTTTATTTATAAATATCGAACACAGAATAATGATTTTTGATTTTTGCAACACCCATTTTCAAAAACAAACCCTGAAAATAAAAGAATGTATTTTATTTTCAGGCTAAAGCCTGACACAACAAAACTTGGGGCAACGTCCCAAGTTCAGCAATAATAATATCAATATACAGGCTGTAAGCCTGTGAGAAAAATAACTTAACCTTTCTTCTGAGTTTTAAAATCTGCTTAAGTTTTTCAAAGTATTTTAAGATAAGTTTTGTTTTCATATAAAAACAATGTATATTTGAAAATTAATAATTTATTAACCTTAAAACATTTAGCCATGAAAA
>CAYLPA010000076.1:0-11916 GCA_964385385.1 uncultured Saprospiraceae bacterium
AAATTCAAATTAAAGTGGAAAATCTTAATTCAGGAGTTTATTTTCTTACAATATTAAATGGCAAACAACAATCTTCCGGTAAATTTGTGAAGTATTAATCCAGCAGGGTCAACAAGGCACTCGTTACAAATGAGCGCCAGCAGAGGATTTAATAATCAATTAGAATATACAACTCAAAACATTAAGAAAATTTTGCCATAATTAATAAAACACCGAAATAAGATTTAAATTTTCACCAATGAAATACATATTCTCTATTTTATTCTTTATCCCTATCCTTGCTTTAGGTCAAACAAGTTTTGGAAATAAAATCAAATCAAATGGCTATGAAATAGGTTTAAATTTATACTCATATACACCAAGACACTATTATGAAACATATACTAGTAATAGTAGTAAATATAAAAGTAATTTCATACCGGGCATTGTTATAAAAAAGTATTTCAATAAAAATGCACTTAGTTTATCAATTAATTATGGCTATAGAAATATCAACATCTTAGACTCTGGACATTATCATTTTTATAAAGATAATGGAAAAGTAAATTCAATTGATTTAAAATTAGGCTACGAAAGAGTATTAATTCAGAAACGTATAGAACCTTATGTTTTTGGTGATTTGAATTTCTACTATTCTAAAAGTAATGGAACTTTCACTTCTTACGGTTGTTTTACCCAAATTTATGACAAGAAATATGAAGATAAAAATCGTGAATATTCTTTTCATTTAGGCACTGGTCTTAGGTTTCATATCTCGAAAAAGATAGTTTTTTTCTATGAATTTAGTTACCAAATAGGGATAGCTTATTCAAATGATCCTATTGAAAGTGAATATAATTTGAAAAATCATAGAAGGTTTAAAGGAATAAATCCAATTCAAAGTTGTGGTTTTAATTATTGTCTTTAAAAAAAAATCATGAAGAAAAAAACCAACATAGCAATATTCATCTTAATAATTCTAATTCCTGCATTTTCAATAGCTCAGAATGAAAGTGAAAAGAAAATGTTTCATGCAAAATATAAGTATAAAGAGTTTTATTTTGAGATAAATGAAAAAAGCGGAAATCTTATTGCTATCTATACTCAAGTTGGAAAAAGATACTATTATTTTACAGAATTCCTGGACACATTAGTAGTTCAAAAACAAGGACAGGAAAATTTATTTTCTGGAAAGCAATCTAAAATTCAAATCAAAAAGAATAAAGCATATTTATTCTTAAATGAAAAACCAAACAAAAAACCAAAAAAATATGTATTAGATACTGTAGGAAACCTAAAGGCAGCTTACATAAATATTAATAGAGGTATTTTGTTCAAAGCTTCTATTAAATTGTCCAAAGAATTAAATAAGGAATTCCCATTACAATACTTTAGTTATTGGAATGGATTCAGCATTTGGGATAATATTAAAAATAAAGACATATATTACAAAGACTTTCCTCCTTTTGCAGAGAGATTATTAGCGGAAATAAAAGACAGCCTATTACGTATTAATGAACCCTACGTAAAATTGACTAATGAGTTATTAGATAATATTTCAACAATTAATTATTCTGAACTAAAGACCGGTCTCTTGAAATTACCAATGGGATATAGCTCAAATAGTAACTATTTTAGAACTGTTGTTTACTCAACATTTAACAAAAGACCCGAATTGTTTTTTAAATTGGCTGAAGATTTACCTGACAAAAAAGATTTTATTTATTATTGTGTTGATGATTGGAAAACTATAAAGAAACTAAAAACTATACAAACAAATTCTTCTTTACAAAAGGAGTTTATTAAAATGAAAAGAAAGGAGAAAATTGTTGGTATTCTTTTTGCCACAGGCTACATAACATATTGTTTAGCATTTTATGGAGGAATTATTTATTTAATAGTGAAATAAAATTATTACAATCATGAATCAAACAATCAAATTCAAATTAAAGTGGAAAATCTTAATTCAGGAGTTTATTTTCTTACAACATTCGATGGCGAGCAACAATCTTCCGGTAAATTTGTGAAGTATTAATCCAGCAGGGGATACGAAAGGAATTGTGCACCAGTGGGGAATTTAGATATTATTATTTATTAAATTTCAAACATATCATTATTTTTCTTAATTTTGAAAAACAAGGAAAAGTAATTAAGAAAATACTTTGATATACTTTTTAAATGAAAAAAGCTACAAGTTTTATAGGAGAACATACTGTTGAACTTACTATTGTTCCTATTCTAAAGAAGATTCTGAAACAAGAATATGAATTTGTTACACCAATTTACCCATGGATGACAAGAGAAGGTGGAAGTATTTCAAAATATCTACATAGAAATGAAAAATGCAAAATTTTTTGAAATTAATGATGTATTAGAAGCATTTAGAAAAATTAAAATGGATAGTAGAAATTTAGAATATTATTCAAGTTTTGCTTATATGAGAGGATATAAACCAATATATTTTCTATTAAAGGATAAAGATAAATTAATAACAAAATAATTACTGGATATATAAATCATAAAAACAGCTATAAAGTATAGATTAAATGGAATCTGAATCATTAAAATATCAGTATAGAATAGTTGCATTCTTGGATGTTCTAGGGTTTGAAAGTATGCTTTACGAGTTCGAAAATGAAGCTCTCGAAAATAAAAAAGAAGATGATACGAGATTGGTGTCTCAGAAGGCCACAGATTTTGTCAATGTATTTAAGGATGTTACTAATTTGATGGATGACTTTGACTGTAATTATTATTTATTTAGTGATAATATTTGCTTAACTGTTGACCCACATCATAACAAATCGTTAATTGTTGACATATTATTTACAATAAGTAATCTATTTAGAAAGTTTTCACAAATGGGATATTTTCTTCGAGGTGGTATTGACTACGGTTTAATGCTAGATGAAAAGTCAATTGCCATGGGTGTACCATTGGCAAATGCATATATAATGGAAAGTAAAAAAGCCATTTTTCCAAGAGTAATTATGTCTGATAGATTCATCGAATTTATAGATGATATAAGTTTTGACGAAACTAATCAATTTAATATTGAAAATTTCATTAGTAAAAACAGCGAGATTAAGTATGTAAACCTTTTCTATAATGTAATTAAAACAGACGATAAAATAACATTCTTTGAACAATACAAAAAAGTAATCGAAGATCAATTGTTCGTTAATAAGGAAAAAGAAAACATCTTCATAAAATATACATGGATAGCGAAAGAGTATAATGAGTTCTTAGATAATTACGTAGGAAACATTGAATACTTTGAACAAGACTTTATATTTGCTCAAGAAGAAATTGACAGGTTAAAATCATTAAAAATATAAGTTATGGATTTAAAATATGTACCAATATTCAGGGCAAGGCAACAAGAGATTATTGTTTTAAAAAGTTTCGACTTCGGTGATAAAATTTATCCGCTGTTAGAAATAATAAAAGAAAAAGACAGAAAAAATAATACTAAAACGACACTTGAAATTTATTCCGAATTAATAGATAATATTACATCGGATAAAGTATTTTTAGACTTACCTGTTTATTTAAAAATCAATAATAGTACAAATGATGAAGTTGTTGCCTTTTCAAAATCAGTTATTGAAGATGTTATAGAGAGAATTGCATTTTTCAATCAGTTTGCTGAACTCAATGAAAGAGTAGTTCCAGTGATTTCGTCTTTGCTACTAAAAACTGGTGAAATAGAAATTGAAAGACAAGTTCAAGAACTACGTGCAAATTTTCCATTACTAGCTTTTAGAACATTTCATAATACATTTGAAAGCGACATAATGCAGATTAGTAATAATATTGTTAATACTGATTATTTCATGTATGATTTGGATACAACATCAATTTCTAATCCATTATTCAGAAGACACCGAAGAAAAATTTCAGAAATTGACAGCAACAATAAAATTATACTTCGAAGTGCCATTAATACTGATATACAAAACGTAAAATTAGACCATGGTAATATAATTTCAGAAGCTGACAATATACTATTGGAAGAATATAGTCAAGTAGGTTTGTTTGGTGCTTTCGGAGACTATTGTGGAGTTAAAAAGGACGATTTAACATCTGGAGGCACTATAAGTCCTGGCTTTATTATTTACGACCCATATGAAAATATGTATTATGGCTATAAAGGAGCACTTAAGAAATTAAGTGAATTTGAAGATACTATTGTGCCTAATGTACTAGATTCGGAAATGATGACACGACTTCAAACTAAATACCTGCAGTATGTTAATGATAATGAAGGCATTCAAATACTTAAAGATATACAAGCAGGAAATGAGAATGGTAAAAGCCAAGCAAAGTTTAAGAAAGTATCAATCTTGCATTACTTGCATTGCCTGAAAACTAATATAAATGCAAATGAAGAAATACCCCTTTACCTAATTCCGTAAATAAGATTAGGAGTAATATTGTGATTATAGAAATATTGATAATCTATCGGTAAAATGTCTTGTTTATTCTGACATAAAAAACTCCATTTTGTTGAATATCGAGATTTAAGAACCTCTTTGAAAATAGAATTAATCTCTTTCGGAGAGAATAAATTCAATACGTTTTTAATATCCGTTTTATAAAACTTATTGATTTCTTTTTTTGTAAAGATTTTCAATTGTCTTTCAGAAGAGATATTTCTATTCTTTTTTGCCTTTCTTTTTTCAAATAACTTACCATTCTCTTCAATGAAAATACCGTATTCTGAAGATAGTACATCTCTAACTTTAGCTAAGTGTTTCTTACCAACAACAACATTATTAAATTCGAATAATTCTGAATAATTTAACACTTGTTTTTCGAGCTTTGCTAAATTGTCAACTTCAGATTTTATTTCATAGCTAATTGAGTAACCATTTATTCTGAGAAAGTCCAATCGACTTTCATTTGTTCTAATTTCAAAAGCCGCAATCACTCTTTCATCTTTGAAATAGTCAACCAATAAGCTTTTAATTAGCTGTTCTGAAGAATACTTAGATAGAATAATAGAGTTGCACAATTTATGTAATTCGAACTTAGAATAATTAGACAAATCAATATCTTTAATTACTGAAGATAATATGTCATTAAGCATCTTCTTAGAAGATAAAACACTATAAGACCTTGCTATCTCCATAGCTGCATTTGCATTCATTCTATAATTACTATTTTGATTAAATGAGTTCGAAATCATAGCACTAAATTATACTATTATTTGTAATAAACGAACAGTTAAAAAAAGTATTTTTCAAAAATCTATTGTTAATAAAATTGCAACCATGTAAATAACATTATACAACAGCGACTAATGCAAACAATCTTACCAACTAATCAGTTATGATATCAAAACTTAAGATGTAAAGAATATACTTGAAGTTAAAAAAGGTGAAATATTCATTTCATATATTGAGATCCTCGCTGGTGCACAAATCCTTTCATATTCCAGCAACAGCAAATAATAACAAAAAAGAATTTATTCAATCCCTATTTTTCAATATAACTTTCAATTGGCTCACAAGAACAAACAAGATTTCTGTCACCAAAGGCATCGTTGATTTTTGCAACTGGAGGCCAATATTTTTCAACACTAACAATTCCTGTTGGGAATGCAGCTTTTTGTCTTGAATATGGGAAGTTCCATTCTTCGGCAGTAAGCATAGCCATAGTATGAGGAGCATTTTTCACTACATTGTTTTCGTGGTCTGCTTTTCCTTCAATCACTTCTTCAATTTCCTTTTTAATAATAACAAGAGCTTCGCATAATCTGTTTAATTCTGAGAGAGGTTCACTTTCTGTTGGTTCAATCATAAGAGTACCAACAACAGGAAATGCAACAGTTGGAGCGTGAATACCAAAATCCATTAATCTTTTGGCAATATCAATAGCACCAATATGGATTTCTCTGTTAATAGGATTTATATCAACTATCATTTCGTGAGCAACTCTTCCTTTGCTGCCTGTATATAAAATCGGATAAAATTCTTCAAGGTATGATTTTATATAATTCGCATTAAGTATTGCATATTTTGTTGCTTCTGTCAATCCGTTTCCACCTAACATTTTACAATAAGCATAGGAAATAGGAAGAATTGATGCGCTTCCATAAGGAGCTGAAGCAACTGCATGAATTGCTTTTTCTCCACCTGTTTTAACCATTGTATGAGAAGGTAAAAATTGCACTAAATGTTTTGCAACGCCAATAGGTCCTGCACCGGGTCCACCACCACCGTGGGGAATAGCAAAAGTTTTATGAAGATTCAGATGGCAAACATCAGCTCCAATAAATCCGGGACTTGTAAGTCCTACCTGAGCATTCATATTAGCACCATCCATATAAACCAAACCACCATTTTCGTGAATAATATCCATTATTTCAAGAACATTTTCTTCAAACACACCATGAGTTGATGGATAAGTAATCATTAATGCAGAAAGAATATCTTTATTTTCAACAGCTTTTGCTCGCAAATCATCAGTATCAATATTTCCATTTTCATCACATTTTACAACAAGGAGTTTTCCACCCGATTGAATTGCACTTGCAGGATTTGTTCCATGAGCAGATGAAGGAATTAAAATAATATTTCTGTTAAAATCGCCTCTGTTTCTGTGATATTCTCTGATAACCATTAATCCGGCATATTCACCGGCAGCACCAGAATTTGGCATAAAAGATATTGCATCAAATCCTGTAATTTCACAAAGTTGTTTTTCAAATTCTTTGAGCATTATCTGATATCCTTCAGCCTGATCAATTGGTACGAATGGATGTATTGCTCCAAATTCAGGCCAGCTAAGATGAAACATCTCAGAAGCAGCAGTAAGTTTCATAGTACATGAACCTAAAGGAATCATTGAACGGTTTAAAGCAATATCAAGGTTTTCGAGTTTTTTCATATATCTCATCATCTCTGTTTCTGAATGATGAGAATTGAAAACAGGATGAGTCAAATAATCACTTGTTCTTTTAAGATTTTCAGGATAAGATAGTTTTTCAGTTTCACAACAACAAACATTTTTAAATTCCTTATTATTTGCTTTTGCAAATATTCTAAGAATTGCGTTTAAATCATCTTCATCTGTTGTTTCATCTAAACTTATTCCAATAGATTTTTCATCAATATATCTGAAATTTATTTCATTTTCTAAAGCAAGTTTTTCAATATTATTTTTAGCAACACCATCAGGAAGTTTAATTTCTAAAGTATCAAAGAAATATTTGTTAGTTTGTAAATATCCAAGCTTAACAACTTCATCAGAAAGAATACAAGCCATTTTATTAATATCTTTTGCAATAGCTTTAATTCCTTCCTGTCCGTGCCAAGCAGCATAAAAACCAGCCATAATAGCTAACAAAGCTTGAGCAGTACAAATGTTCGATGTTGCTTTTTCACGTTTAATATGTTGTTCACGTGTTTGAAGAGCCATACGTAAAGCACGATTTCCATTAATATCAATTGAAGCACCAATAATTCTTCCCGGCATATTTCTTTTATAGCTATCTTTTGTTGCAATATATCCGGCATGAGGTCCGCCATAAGCCATAGGAACACCAAATCTTTGAGTTGAACCAATTGCAATATCAGCACCCCATTCTCCTGGAGGAGTCAATAGGGCAAGGCTCATTAAATCAGCAGCAACAGCCACTTTTATTCCATTTTCATGAGCTTTATTAACAAAATCGGAATAATCAATAACAGCACCTTTTTGGTTGGGATATTGAACAATAGCACCAAAAACCTTTTCGGTAAATTCAAAAGTTTCGTGATTGCCAATAACAATTTCGATTCCTAAAGGAGCAGACCTTGTTTTCAATATATCAATTGAGTGTGGAAACAAATCTTCAGAAACAAAAAATACATTAGCACCAGCTTTAATCTGTTTTCTACTCCTGATATTCAAAAGCATAATCATTGCTTCGGCGGTAGCAGTGCCTTCATCAAGAAGCGAACAATTTGCTATTTCCATTCCTGCAAGGTCAGAAACAAGAGTTTGATAATTTAAAAGTGCTTCAAGTCGTCCCTGAGAAATCTCAGCCTGATAAGGAGTGTAGGATGTGTACCAACCCGGATTTTCCAAAACATTTCTAAGAATAACTCCAGGGGTAATAGTGTTATAATAACCTAATCCGATGTAAGTTTTGAAAATTTTATTTTTTGCTCCGAGTTCTTTTATATGATTAATATATTCATACTCGTTTATTCCTTTAGGCAAATCTAATGGTTCTTTTAACCTGATGCTTTCAGGAATTGTTTCTTCAATTAATTTTTCAACAGATGATACTCCAATTTTTTTTAGCATTTCATCTAATTCGTCTTCCTGTGGTCCTATATGACGTGGAATAAAATTATTAGTTATCATATTATTCGTTTTTATAATTTATTTTTCATTAAGTAATTTCTATGTAGATCTAAATTTTTAATTAAATCCCAAATTTCATCCCGAAAGCTTTCGGGACAAATATCAAAACTTGTCCGTATGGATGACCGAAGCTGTTTTGAACATTGTAATTTTAAACATTGTAATTTATTTGTTCCCGATAATTATCGGGATTGGTGCTTGTCATTTGTAATTTAAATATTATCCTTTATAAATAGGCATTCTAACAATTTTTGCTTTTAACAATTTCTCTCTAACTTTAATATAAATTTCATTTCCAAATTTTGCATGTTCAACATTAACATACCCCATTCCTATTCCAACTTTCATCATTGGAGACATGGTTCCTGAAGTTACATGACCAATTTTGTTTCCATCAACGTCGCAAATTTCGTAATGATGTCTTGGCACTCCTCTATCAATCATTTCAAAGCCACGAAGTCGTCTTTTTACGCCATCTGCTTTAATTTTTTCCATTTTATCTCTATCGATAAAATCTTTTCCATCAACGTATTTTGTTACCCAACCTAATCCTGCTTCAACTGGAGAAGTTGTATCATCAATATCGTTACCATATAAATTATATCCCATTTCAAGTCGCAAGGTATCTCTTGCTCCAAGTCCAATAGGTTTAATTCCGAATTCTTCACCGGCTTCAAAAACTGCTTTCCACAATTTTGGACCATCTTCATTTTTTATATAAATTTCACATCCACCTGAACCTGTATATCCTGTTGTAGCAAATAGGACATCTTTAATTCCTGCAAATTCAATAATCTTAAAAGTATAGAATTCCATGTCGGTAATTGTTGTATCGGTGAGTTTTTGCATAGCTTTTAAAGCTAATGGTCCCTGAACGGCTAACTGAGCAGTTTCGTCAGAAGTATTGTATATTTCTTTTCCAATCTCCAATCCCATTTCTTTAGCATGTTTCACACACCAATCCCAATCTTTCGCTTCGTTGGCAGCATTAACAACAAGTAAATATTTCTCAGGATTAACTCTATAAACCAATAGGTCGTCAACGATTCCATTTTCACCATTAGGAAAACATGAATATTGAACTTTTCCATCCCACAAATCATTAACATCGTTAGTTGTTACTCTTTGAATAAAATCTATAGCTTTAGGTCCTTCAACCCAAATTTCACCCATATGCGACACATCAAAAACACCAACTGCTTTTCTAACAGTTTCGTGTTCTTTGTTAATTCCTTCATATTGAATGGGCATATTAAAACCACAGAAAGGCAACATTTTAGCACCTAATTCTATGTGAAAATTAGTAAAAGCTGTACTTTTCATATTATTTTGATTTTTTTTATTATTAATAATTAATGTTCAAATTTATACTTAACACCAGGAATTGCATTTTCTTAGTGTCATTATACGAAATTGCCAATCAAAAAAAAGATTGGCAAAGCAAAACAGAGAGAAATATTAAACAGAAATCAATATGCCAATTTCTAACAATATATAAAAATCGGCATATCGATTTGGTTGTAACCTAAGCTCCTACTTGCTCTTTGTATTGCTCAGGCGAAAGTAATTTATTGATATCTTCAGGATTGGTTATTTTAATTTTTATAACCCAGCCTTCTCCGTAAGGGTCGCTGTTTAAAGTTTCGGGTGCATCTTCTAATTTTTCATTGAATTCCAGAACTTCACCACTAACAGGCATAAACATATCAGAAACCGTTTTCACTGCTTCGATTGTGCCAAAAACTTCTTCATTTTCTAAGTCTTCGCCAACAGTATCAACATCAAGAAAAACAATATCGCCAAGCTCACTTTGAGCAAAATCAGTTATTCCTACATATCCTTCTTCGCCTTCAACTCTCAACCATTCATGGTCTTTTGTGTACTTTAAATTATCAGGTATATTCATAATTAATATTTTTATTTTATTGAAAAAATTGCAATAAATTGATTTAAAAAATCAATTGAAAATCTCACCCGCAAACATAGTAAAATTTTTCAAAAAAAAAACTGAATATTATCAAAATAAAAAGTATTATTACAGAAATGTTTAATTTTGTCAAATTCATTAAAAAAATAATTTCGAAATGATTGTTTACAAATTTGGTGGTGCTTCTTTAAATAATGCTGAATCAATTCAATTCTTAGCAAAATTATTAAGCAATACAAAAGAAAATATTGTTGTTGTAATTTCTGCCCTAAACAAAACAACAAACAAATTTGAAAAATTGGTAGAACAATTTAATAAGGGCAAAAACTTCCAGGCTAATCTCAAACAAATAAAAGAATTTCATATTGAAATATGTCGGGAGCTTATTCCTGATAAAAAACATGATTTATTCAAAAGGATAAAAAACATCTTTGAGCAATTTGAATCTTTATTAAATAATGGTTTAAATGGCGAATATGATTTTATTTATGACCAAATTGTTCCTTACGGGGAAATACTTTCTACTACAATTATAAGTTCCTACCTAAATGAAGTCGGGGTAAAAAACAAATACTTAGACATCCGAAATTATATTATTACTGACAATACTCACCGTGAAGCAATTGTTGATTGGAAAAAAACTAAATCTAAACTAAGTAAATCTGTCAATTTTAAAAACACAAATCTTTACATAACTCAGGGATATATTGGTGAAACTGAAAAAAATATTTCTACAACTCTTGGTCGTGAAGGTTCAGATTTTTCTGCTTCAATCATTGGAAATGTTTTAGATGCCGAAGAAGTTGTTCTATGGAAAGATGTTGATGGAATTATGAATGCAGACCCAAAATGTTATGATAATCCAATTTTGTTGGAAAACATTTCCTATCGTGAAGCTATTGAACTTGCATTTTATGGAGCAAAAGTTCTACATCCCAAAACTGTCAAACCTCTACAGAATAAAAATATTCCTTTATTAGTAAAATCTTTTTTAAATCCCAACTCCAAAGGAACTCTGATTTTTGGAAGCGATAAAAAAACTAAACACATTACCTCTTATATTTTCAAACAAGACCAAACATTAATTTCTATCTCGCCTAAAGACCATTCTTTTGTTGTTGAGAAACATCTAAGCAAAATTTTTGCATCCTTAACAAAAAACAGAATTCAGCTTAACCTGCTACAAAATTCAGCTCTGAATTTCTCTATCTGCATTGACTGTGATAAAACAAAACTTAATAATTTCATTGCTGAACTTAAGCCTGATTTCAGGATTTTATACAACGAAAATCTTGAATTAATTACAATCCGACATTACGATAAAGATTCTATTCAAAAAACTATTGGTAGCCGAAAAGTTTTGTTGGAACAAAAAAGTCGGAGAACTATTCAGTTTGTGGTGGGTGATTAAAATATTAATTCCACAAAATCATCGAATTTCATGGAGTATGACTCCACGAAATTAGCAAATTTTGTGGATTTTGCAAAATAATAAAAGATATTTTTTGTAGTTAAGAAAAAATAAATGTTAAATTTGACTTGAACGATTAATGTAAATGAATAGAGAAAAATCATAGATTAACTCTTACCAATCTTCCTTTTTTATATCATTCCAATAATTTTCAACTTCTTCAATCCAATCTATTTTTTCT
>CAYLPA010000077.1:0-11872 GCA_964385385.1 uncultured Saprospiraceae bacterium
CAAGGAATCTGACTTTCAATTACAAACATAATATTAACAGGGGTTATTAACAATTGTTAATAACTCAGATTTATAGGGAAGATAGTGATTTGTAGTTAAATTGTAAAATTGTTGATTGTATATATTAATCGAAAAATCTCGACAAAATTTATCTTGCGAGATACAAATAAACTTTCTTTTGGTTAATGAACCGCCAAGTACGAGACCCGCTTGGTTTATCCTGAGCTTGCCGAAGGGTATAGTGGAGTGAGAGCTTCTCCCTGTCAGTGTTTACTGATGGGGCGGGCTACTTGATTGTATGCCGTTTTATATTTTATTTTAATGGAAGTTTATCAATAGTTTCTTGTATAAAAATACTTGGTATAACGATTGCTAAATTAAGCTGCTGAGATTCAAGTGATTCTTTGTAATCGGTTTTCACATAGGTTTGTTTAACCCTTTCATGACTTATTAAACCAGCAATAAATTGAGTTGTTTCTGCATGGAAACTTCCACGATAAGTTCGGCCTGATTGCACAAAATATACTGGTCCTCCGCTATTTCCCTTAAATATCTTAACATCAAGCAAAAAACTTTTAACAGTTTTTGTCGGAGTTATGGGATATGAAGCGAGAATGCCACTTCTTACAATTGGGAAACCATATTGATTCGATTCCTGTCCTAAAGGATAACCCAAGCACATAAATTTATCACCAGGATGTATATCAATTTTTTGATAGATCTCATCCATTCCTAATAATCCAACACCCAATAAATTAAAATCAACATAATTGGGTAGCGCTATGTAAAGTGCAGCTACATCCACCGAATCATGTTTTACCCAAGTCTGTTTTCCTTTCTTTCTTATTTCAATCTTATATGGAACTTTTGAATAAGTTCTATCATTCTCTTTTTTTCTTAAATAGATAATTGCGGAATCTCCTTTCATCCCTTTTAATACATGTGCTGCAGTGATAAGTACAAACATAGATTTTGATGGATCATTTTTTGAAGGCTTTCCAAGAATAAATGCAGTACCAAAAGATCCATCTAAACCTTGTATTTTGAAAGTTGACTTCATTAATTCAGTATTCAACTCAATTCTTTTTTGAGCAAGAATGGAAATATTTATAAATACTAAACTAGTGAGTATTACAATAAACTTTTTCATAATTTATATTATTTATATGGCATACAACGATGTTGTAAGTTTAATATTACACATATCTTCTTTATATTTAGGAAGAAAGATACACATAGTTTCAAATATTAGACTTGTATGTATAATAAATTACAGACCAAATTTATTAAAAACATTCTAAACATCCAAATAATCTAAAGGTTTATTAATATTACTTCTTGTCTCAATTTGCACTTGGCAACAGTATTTCTTTTAAAAAATAACCTATATTCTCATCTACTTTGTAAAACCTTCCAGTATTTATTCCAATACCAATAGGATATCCGGAATTTATTCCAACACCAATAGGATATATAGATGAAGGTGTAACAGAAACGCCGGTAAATGATAAGAAAATGGAATTACGATTTTCTTCTCCCAACATTTTAATTGTTGTTCCTGAGATTCCTCCTATATTGATTTTTAGGGTTGCTCCAATTGAGTTTTGATATTCAAAATATTCTAAGGGTTCAATAAACACCGGTTTCTTGTTAATTTTAACTTTTTGCAAATACTTGCTTTTTAAATTCAGTGAACCGATAATAAAGACTTTGTTCTTAGGGTGAAGATTAAAGTTTTCTTCTAAATAGGATAAACTTGTAAAATATACAGTTAAGATTATAAAGGAAGAGTCAATATTTATATATTTTTTCTCAACCCTAAATGAGTTAGCTCCATTATTATTAGAAAAATTTTTCAATGAAATGAATAGGTCCACTAAACCAGATTTTCTAGAGTATTTAAAGGTTCCTTTAATAGTTGCAATTTTCATGCTTTTTGAAGCGTCTAATTTGTCATTTAGATATTGAAATTCAGTAGGTTTAGTAATGGGATTAAATGTTTCGAAGCGTTCTAATATTTGAATGTTCTGACAATATGAATTTAATGTTAGATATAAAATAATTATAAGTATTGATGGAATCCTTATACTGCTTATTTTGATGTTGACGTTCTTAATAAAATGCGTTTTAATGATTTTTATTTCAAGTGCATCAGTTTACAATTTTAATTTAAACGAGTCCATAAATTTATCAATTGATTTGTTCGAGTAATTTTTAGTTTTAGTTATGGTTTGAATAATAAACAGTTTGCTTTTTACAAGATAGATTCGCATTTTAATTATTGCCAATCCGTCTTTAAAATCAACTTTAATCTCCCTTCCAGGAAATCCATCCAATTCAATAACTGATTCTGAAAGAAGTTTTCCATTAACATTGTTTACGGCTCCATCGACAGAATTTTTAAATAAAGGTGTTAAATCTTCTTTAGAATCTGAATTTACTATTGTGTCTGGATATTCTATAAACATTACACCATAAACCAAATTATCATCCTTTTTGTCTTGTGATGAATCGTACATATAGATGTGCATTTTTAGATTTCCAATGGGAGAATTAATAATTTTTGTTTGATAATCTGTTTTTTTTGGAAATTCTATCTGAAAGTCTTCTAATTCTAATAGTTGCCAATCCTTAGAGTTTGTAAATCCTACCGAAAAAGTTAAAATAATAATAAAAATAATAATAGTTTTAAATTTTCTCATGATTTATTGATTGATTCATATTTAGTACTTTCTGTTTGCTTATTTATATTGAGTTTTGTAGTTGTCAATTACTAATAATTTCAAACGGCTACAATTTGTAGCCACTTCACTTCCTTACTTCTTTAATCTGGTTTTTAAAACACTCCAATATTTTCTTGGATTATCACTTTTAGTTAGAATACCTATAATATCAATTATTGAGAAATACCATTTTTTTGTTCTTTATTCCAATGAACTTGCACTCGTTGGTCTTGAAATAGTTTAATAGTATTTTATTTAGTCATAATTATTTCATTTATTTAAACTTCAAATTTATTTATAAAATTCTAAACAGCCAAATAATCTAAAGGTTTCTATATTATAATACCTAACAGGTTTTTAAAACCTGTTAGGTATAGTGTATTTTTAAATCTTATTATTCAAATAACATTCAACAATTTCACCGATATACATTCTGTGATAATCTTTCAGTGGGTAGCTGTTTTGAATTTTTGGTAATAAAAACTTTTTAGGGTCAATATCGTCGTAATATATTTTTTTGCACTCAATAACTAAGGATGCCTGCTGGAAGAAAATATTTCCATTATCTGTTTCAACAGGAATCAATCCTGTTTCTTTTATTTTGTCAACATTTTTGCCTGATTTTGCGCCACAGTATTTTAAAATTTCCTGATATTTTTTATCAAAAAAGCTAAGAGTGAAATAGTCATTTTTCTCTACAAATTCATAAGTATATCTCTGAGGTCTGACGAAGATGTAGGATACCGGCAAATTCCATAGAAATCCCAATCCACCCCAAGCTGCTGTCATTGTGTTGAAAGAATTAATGTTGCCGGCAGTTATTAACATCCATTCTTTGCCTATCATTTTTATTGCGTTTCCGCTTATTTCTTCAGCATTGATTTTATTGAAATTATTATTCATATTTTTTATTTATAAGAATAGGTAAATTATAAAGCACTCTGACAGGAGTTCCTCTTTGTTTTCCAGGTATCCAAATGGGCATCGATTTTACTAATTTTATAGCAATAGCATCAAATTTGTCGTTCGAAGGATTTGCAATTTTTATTTCCGCAAGTGTGCCGTCTCTTTCAACAACAAATGAAACATTGATAAATTTTTTAGTGTTTTTATTTAATTGATTTTGTGATTTTAAAAAATCATCAATAAAATTGTTTCTTGCTGAACTGCCTCCCGGAAAATTAGGTATTTGTTGAACAAGTTTAAATATACCTGTTTGTTTTCTCGGCATTTTATTATTTCCATAATTCATAACCTGACCTTGATTGCTAATCAGGAAATTTGTATTACTGATGCGTGCTTCGGCATAATTATCAAACATTTGTGCTGCTTGGTCAAACCACTTGTCTTTTAATATTTTTCCGAGAGTGTCAACATAAGCATATTTTCCATTTTTTTTCACAAGAGCAAAGCACTGAGAAAAATTCCATGCAATATCAAATTTTTGTGTAGTAATGAAATTACCGCTTTGGTCAATAAAATCAAATTTGCCATCAATAACAACAGCAGCAAAACCTTCGGAAAATGTTTCAGCATAATCAAATTGATATTTAATTATTTGCTTACCGTTTTGGTTGACATAGCCATATTTGTGTTTCTTGTTTTTTTTGGGGAAAAGTCCGGCATTGTTGTCATAAGAAAATTGTTGACCGAAAAATATATTTCCTACTAAACAGAAAAAAATTAATAAAATCAGCGATTGGACTTTCATGGAAAAAAAATTTAGACGACAAATTTAAAAATAAAAAAGAATTATATTTTACCTAATTTTGCTCAACAAAAAAAATCAGCAATAAATAAAATTGCATAAATCAAAAAATGAAATGCCCATATACTAAAGTACACTACAACGTGATAATTAAACATGGGTATTCCATTTTTGGTAACAATAAAGGTTGATATCTTGATAAGTTTATAAATAAAACTATCAGTCAAATAGCATAATTAAAACACATGAAAATAACTTTTTTAGGAACGGGAACATCTCAGGGTGTTCCGGTAATTGCTTGTGGATGTTCAGTTTGTAAATCCAAAAATTCTAAAGATAAACGTTTGCGTTCATCAATTTTGATAGAAATCAACGATAATGTTTTTGTTGTGGATGCTGGTCCTGATTTTCGTCAGCAATTGCTTAGGGCAGAAGTAAAAAAATTAGATGCAATAATTCTTACTCATGGGCATAAAGACCATATTGGTGGTTTAGACGATGTACGTTCTTTTAATTATATTCAAAAAAAACCTGTTGATGTTTATTTGCGAAAAGAAGTTCGTGAAGCAGTTAAAAACGAGTTTTCTTATGCTTTTACAGAGCACAAATATCCCGGTGTTCCTGAGATTAATATGATAACTATAAAAAATAAAGCTTTTGAAATAAATAAAATAAAAATAACACCTATTGAAGGATTGCATTATAAAATGCCGGTTTTTGGTTATCGCATAGGTGATTTTTCTTACATTACTGATGTGAATTTTATTTCGGAAACGGAGAAAGAAAAAATCAAAGGTTCCGAAGTTTTGGTATTAGGAGCATTGAGAAAAGAGAAACATTATTCTCATTTTAATTTAGAAGATGCTCTGAATTTGATTGATGAAATTAAACCAAAAAAAAGCTACCTGACACATATTAGCCATCAAATGGGAAAGCATGATGAAGTTGAAAAGGAATTACCCGAAAATGTATTTCTTGCTTATGATGGATTGACCTTAAAAATTTAATATTTTTATTTTATTATTATATTCGCCGACTGATTTGATTTTCGGAGAAACGAATTTCTTATTATTGAAAATTATTTTAAATTTGTATAAAAAATAATGTATTATGAACACAATTGAACTTAAAAAAAGTTTCCATAATCTTATTGATAGTATTAACAATGAAAATCTTCTTATGAGTTTTTATGAACTTATGAAAAAAAGGTTCTCTTCAACCGAAGGACAATTGTGGAACAGACTGAGCAAACAGGAGCAGGAAGATTTATTACTTGCTCTTGAAGAAAGTGATGAAGAAGAGAATTTAATCAATAATGAAGAAATGAAAATAAAGCATAAGAAATGGCTTTAACAATTCTTTGGTCAAAAAGAGCTGACAGGAATTTTGATTTTATTTATATACTTAACTAATTAATTTTTTAAACAAAATTTACAAAACAAAAACAAATTATGGATTTATTAAAAGGTAAAACAGCCGTTATCACCGGAGCATCGCGGGGAATTGGAAAAGCAATAGCATTAAAATTTGCTGAACATGGAGCTGATATTGCATTTTCGGACCTTTACTATGATGAAATTGCACAAAACACAGAAAAAGAAATTGCAGAACTTGGAGTTAAAGTGAAAGCCTATGCATCTGATGCAAGTTCTTTTAAAAGCTCTGATGAGTTGATAAACAATGTTATTAATGATTTTGGAAAAATAGATATTCTTGTAAACAATGCAGGAATTACAAAAGATAATTTTCTTATGCGTATGAGTGAAGCTGATTGGGATGCAGTAATTAATGTAAACCTTAAATCTGTTTTCAATCTTACTAAAGCGGTTCAAAAAACTATGCTGAAACAACGATTTGGCTCAATTATTAATATGGGTTCTGTTGTTGGAATCGAAGGAAATGCAGGACAATCAAATTATGCTGCTTCAAAATCAGGAATTTTTGGTTTTACAAAATCCATTGCACAGGAACTCGGTTCAAGAAATATCAGGGTAAATGCTATTGCTCCCGGTTTTATCGAAACCGAAATGACTCAAAAACTTCCTGACGAAATAAAACAAAAGTGGATAAATGAAATACCACTAAAAAGGGGAGGAGTTCCTGAAGATGTTGCTAATGTTACATTATTCCTTGCTTCTGAATTATCTTCGTATATCAACGGACAAGTAATTAGTGTTTGTGGTGGAATGCACACCTAATATTAAAATCTATGTTATCCGCTTTTACTTATTTTTTCCAATAATTCTTCATTCACTATAGTAATTTTGTTGCCGTTTAATTTAATTATACCATCAGTATTGAATTGACTTAAAATACGGCAAACACTTTCTCGTGATGTGTCAACTAATCCTGCAAATTCATGCCTTGTTAAAGGTAAAGTGAACTTTTTATTATTATAAATTTCTTTGTAAAAATATAATAAAGAATCTGCAATACGACCATGTACTTGCTTTTGAGCTCTGTTTACACATTTCTTATAAGCATTTATTTTGTTTTTGCACATTTCAATTATTATCTCATAAGCAAATCCACCTTTTCGGTTAATAAAATCCTTAAACACTCTGGCATCAATAAAACAAACTTTTGTTTTTTCTAATGCAGTTGCTGAATATTCATCTATTTTATCATTGAATGTTGAAGGAATACCCAAGTAAGATGTTGCTTTTGTGATGCTTATAATTTGTTCTTTATAAGGCCCCTTAATGTGAATTTTTGCAAGACCTGATTTTAAATAAACAATATTTGATGATAAGGCTCCTTGTTTAAAAATAATATCACCTTTATTAAATTCTATCTCAACGCAATTATTACCTAGTTCTTCCAGCTCTTTTGAATTTAATGATTTTACTGCAGATGACATTAAATTGCATGTTGTACAGCTATTTCTCATAATCTTAATCTTTTAAAGAATTTATTTTGCAAAGATATAAAATAAATGTGAGTTATATCACAAATAAACATGATTTTTATCACTATAAATTATTGATTTTTGATATATATATTAATAAAATTTGCAGAATTCTTTTTAAAAAAAGTTTTAAATTGATAGATAAAAAAAAATGATAAAGTTAATTTTTTTAGTGAAAATAGATAGTTTAACAAAAACAGATTTAATTCTATCTACCTATCTGCAAAAATTACAAAATCTAAATTATGTTTTTTTAAAAACATGATAATTAACTATATGATTTGAAATTTTTATATGAATAATTAAAATGATTTTATAACAAAAAAAAATTATTAAAATGGAAACAAATGTTGATCAAACACTAGATTGTAAAGGATTATCTTGTCCAATGCCAATGATGAAATTAGCTAAAGCAATGAAGGGATTAAAATCAGGACAAGTATTAGAAATGATTGGAACTGATCCTGGAACCAATTCTGATTTACCAAAATGGTGTGAAAAATCAGGTAACACACTTATTGAAAAGAAGGAATTAGATGGTGGTGTAACTAGTTTTATTATTCAAAAAAAATAGGAGGTTTAAATGTCTGAGGAAACCAAAGAAATTGGCATATTAGGTCAATTATTTCGGACTTTTTTTTCAAAGCACTGGCCTGTGTGGGTTGGAGGAATAACTCTTGGAATATTAAATATTCTATTGTTTACAATAAAAAGCCCGTGGGGTGCAAGTGGCGGAATCAATAATTGGGGTGAGAACTTTTTCAGAATGTTTGGTTCATCAACTTTTGAAGGTGCAACTCCAATAAATGCAAGTTTTTATGGAATGTTGTGTGTTGTAATTGTAATTGGTTCATTTATAGGTGCATTGTTTTCAAAGGAATTTGCCATCAGAATACCCCCAAAAGGTGAATTAGTAAAAGGTTTTATTGGTGGTGGTTTGATGGCAATAGGAGCAACTGTTGGTTTAGGTTGTACTATTGGTTCATTTTTCAGTGGAATTCCTGCATTGTCTGGTGGAGCAATTATTTTCACAATCGGTTTATTTGTAGGAGTAATAATTGCTCTTAAATATCTCATGTGGGAAATGGAAAAATTTCCAAAAATTAGTTCAGGAAAAAGCTATATTTTCTTAGCTGCATCAAAGAAAAAAGGTAATTGGCAAAAATGGTTAGGTTGGATTACATTAATCATATTCCTTGCTATTGCTTATATTTATTCTGGTTATAATCCTGTTATGGCATGGTTCGTAATTATTGGACTATTGATGGGATTGATTTGTCAAAGGTCACGATTCTGTATTGTTAAAGCATTCAGAGACCCTTTTATGACTGGAGAAGCAGATGGTTCTGTAGGTGTAATGGCTGGTTTAGTTGTTGGTTTGATTGGATTTACAGCGATTAAATTTTTTGGAATCGGTGTTGGAGATGTTAGCATAAGAGCAAGAGAAATGACATGGGTGTTCCCTCATTTCTGGTTAAGAGGATTGATTGGTGGATTTGTTTTTGGTTTAGGAATGACAGTTGCTGGCGGATGTGCAGTTGGAACTCTTTGGAGAGTTGGAGAAGGACAAGTAAAATTATGGGCAGCTGCTTTAGGTTTTCTTATCATTTCACCCCTATCAAAACTTTATATAGTTCCTGCTATTATTGGAATGATGCCTTATAACATGAGATTCAAAAACTATCTTCCTGATTATTTTGGATATGCTGGTGCTTTTGCAATTGTAATAGGTATTATTTTAATATGGTATGTATTTGTAAAATGGAATGAGAAAACAGGAAAGTTTAGCGCTTATTAGAAAATTTTAAAAATAAAGATATATGATTAAGTTCAGAATAAATATTATAACTTTTAGTCTTCTTGCAGTATTTTTTGCATCAAATTGCACGAATATTTATGAAGACGGAAAAGACATCGCTTCAGTTTCAAAAACAAAAATTAAATCAATAACAGTAAAGAAACTGAAAGCTAAAATTGAATCGGAAGAAGATTTTCTTCTTATAGATGTTCGTCAATACAACGAATATTTAAAAGGAAATATTGAAGGCTCATATTTTATTTCTCGTGGAGATATAGAATTTAAAATTCTTAATGATGAATTCTGGGAAGAAGAATATATGTACACACCGGAAAAAGATGCAGATATAATTGTCTATTGTAAAGCAGGCGATAGGGGAGCATTAGCAACTGAATCCCTAATGAAACTTGGTTTTACAAATGTAAAAAATCTTGAAGGTGGTATCATAGCTTGGGATCCTGAATTTGAATCAGCTCAACCTCAATCATCAGATGGTGGTGGATGTGGTGGATGAAAAATAATCAATATTAACCAAATTAACAAATTAATCTAATTATGAATTAAAGTAAAATTAAAATTATGAAAAAACAAAATTTATTATTAAAGTATTTCTTATTTCTAGTAATGCTTGCGTTAATTGCAGGTGTTGGTTGTAAAAATGATGATAACCCGACACCGACAGAAACAACATTTGCAACGTTGAAAACTTATCTTACTACTAATAGTATGGATTTGAATAATATCCTTGACGGATGGATCACAACTGCTGGAGCTGTTATAGATTCATCTACTTTCACTATTCCTGGATATTATGTTATGGATTTAAGAAGTGCTGCGGATTTTGCTACCGGACATATTTCCGGAGCAGTAAACACATCTTTTAGTACATTATTAGCTGATGCTGCAAATAATGGAGGAAAACCAATCCTTGTTGTATGTTACACAGGACAAGCAGCAGGTCATGCTGTTGTTGCTTTAAGATTAAGTAATTATACAGATGCAAAAGTTCTAAAATGGGGGATGAGTAGTTGGAATCCTCTATTTGATAAATGGACAGATGGAGTTGGTAGTAATGGAATTGGACATGCAAGTTGGACAATGGACCCTATTGCAACAGCTTCTGCGTATGACGACCCGGAAATCACTTCAACAGCAACAGATGGAGCTACTATTCTTGCTGAAAGAGTAAGTGCTTTATTAACTGGTGGCTTTAAAGGAGTTGCTGATTCTATTGTGCTTGATAGTCCCGGAGATTATTATATTAATAATTATTGGGGAGCTGCTGATATTACAACATATGGACATATTACTGGTGCCTTTGGAATTATGCCGATTACTTTAGCTGGTGGTGAATACAACAATCTTGACCCAATAAAAACTATTGTTACATATTGTTGGACTGGTCAGACTTCTTCAGTGATTACTGCATATTTAACTGTTTTAGGTTATGATGCAAAAAGCTTGAAATTTGGTGTTAATTCAATGATATATACCAATCTTACCGGTCATAAATGGTCAGCTTCTGGTAACTATACTTATGTAACAGGCCCCTAAATTAAAAATTTAAAAAGGAAAGGAGTATTAAATATGCTTCTTTCCTTTTTTTATTAAAATAAAATATAATGAAAAAAATATTATTAATAGTTATAGTTATAACCTTAGCAATACCAAATATTGCAATATCTCAAGGTTGTATGGAGTCTTCTTCAGATGATGGAGTTACAGTATCAGGTTATATACAACCTCAATATGAATTTCATCAAAAAGATGGATTATATAATGATGAAAGTAGTTTCACATTTGAAAGAGCAAGATTCGGATTTTTTGGAAACATCCCTTACGATATTAGTTATTATGCGTTCATAGAAACAAGTGCTTTTAAAAAAGCTAATCCTTATTTGTTAGATGCATTTGTAACTTACACTCGATTTGGTCCATGGGCAAAAATTTCATTAGGACAGTTTAAATCACCATTCAGTCTTGAATTAAATACTGCTTGTCATGGTTTACATACAGTTAAACGTTCGCAGGTTGTTAGAGACCTTGCAACTCCTGATAGAGACATTGGGTTAATGATTTCTGGAGGTAACGACACAACTTTTTTTAAATATGCATTTGCTATTACTAACGGAACAGGTTTAGGTAATGCTGATAATAATACAAGGAAAGATTTCTCAGGTAGATTAGTTCTTCAACCTTTTGAATTTTTAAGCATTGGTGGAAGCTTTAGAACAGGAAAATCAAAATCAGCAGTTCAAGGACAACCCGAAGATACAAAAACCAGATATGCCGCTGAATTACAAGTGAAATTTGAAAACATCTTATTTCAAGGAGAATATTTAATGGGAGAAGATGATGGTTCCTATACTACCGGTGGTGGTTGTGGAGATCCTTTAGTAACTCATATCGGTTCAGTTAGTAGAAATGGTTACTGGGCTCATTTAATGTATATGACTCCATGGAACCTTCAACCAATAGTTAAATTCGAATCTTATGAGCCAAATACAGCTTTGGGTTTAGACCAAAAATCTATTATAACTTTTGGGATAAACTATTTCCTCAACGATTGGACAAGAATACAAATCAATTATTTATATAGTGCTGAAGAAGTTGAGATTGAAAATGATCAGCTGTTTGTTCAGGTACAAGTTAAATTTTAATAATATAAAAAAATAAAGAAATGAAAAGAATATTAGGTTTATTTATTGTATTTATTATTTGTGCTAATTCAATTT
>CAYLPA010000078.1:0-11865 GCA_964385385.1 uncultured Saprospiraceae bacterium
GGATAAATGTTTATGATGAAAAAAACTGGACCAATTATCACAAAATCTATGATATCATTGCCACTCCCGTTGTGTATCTTCTTGATGAAAACAAAATTATTCTAGCTAAAAAACTTAGCGTTGACCAATTAAAAAGTTTTATTGAGAGAGATATGAAGAAAAATGAAAAAGAATAAAAACGCTTATTCTATATTAAAATTATATTTCATTAATTGTATTGTTATCTTTCATTATTAATTTATTTAGAATATTTAATGATTTTGAATTAATAAAATCTTCTGGTAATTTATGTTCTCCATTCTTTACAGTCTGAATTTTTAATGCAGTTTTACATACAAAGTTTGTGATAGATATTTCAATGTCTAAAATTTTAGTAAGTTTTTCCCAATCTTCTGGACTTGGTAAAGAACCTCCAAAGTCTTTTCTAAGCCAATGTCCTACAGTGTGTTTATAATTTGGAGGAAAAAGGTTGGTTAATTCTTTTTTAGTAAAACCTTTTAATTCTCTTTTATGGTTTAAATAATTAGCAATTAGTGGCTGTTTAATATTATATAATCTTTTGATAGAGAAATATTCTTGTTCAACAGAGGAACGGGCACCAGGTGATGCACCCCAATTCTTTCTTTTTTCAGTTTTAAATTTTCCTTTATATGTATCTTTAATTATCAAATTTTTTAATTCAAAGTTTTTTATATCCACATTAGCATTTTTATTTAATGAAATAAATTCTTTTTTTTCTTCTATTAATAATTTTTCTTCACTGAAATTTATATTCAAATTATTATTTACTTCATCTTGAGAATATATAATAAATTCTTTTGTTACTTTGTTATTATTCCATTTTACATAAACATATTTTGGAAATTTATTAGAGTATCTTTCTAAAACCTTTATGATAATACCTTTATTTTTATTTTTTGAAATATTATCTATAACTTTAAATCCAATAAAATCTTCTTTCTCCCATTTTCTGTTATATTCAAATTTTGATTTTAATGTTAATTTTTTATAATTGAAAACATATTTAGATTTTTTATTATCATCAACAATCATAAAAATGGGGAACCAATTTTTCCCATTTTTTACTACTATTAAATTTCTTATAACCCATCCTTTATTATTTAATAATGATGTATAAATAATAAGCTCTATATCGAACTCTTTACACCCTACAAAGCAAGTTGCATCAATATCTAATTGATTTCTTATTTCTCCACTAATAAACAGTTTAATAAATCTTATGTAATCATTTTTGCTTT
This sequence comes from uncultured Saprospiraceae bacterium, assembly GCA_964385385.1. Classification (GTDB taxonomy): domain Bacteria; phylum Bacteroidota; class Bacteroidia; order Bacteroidales; family CAYLPA01; genus CAYLPA01. The sequence continues at coordinate 1,260 of CAYLPA010000078.1, forward strand.
CGAAAATTCTCACAAAACCCTTTTTTTGTATTTTTTTTAAATAGTCGATATATGAGATATCATTTTCAAATAAAGTTAATTGATTAATATCTTCATTTCTTTTATAATAATAAGGTATATAGTCATATTTAAAAGTCTCAAAATTATTTTTTAAATTACATCGTTCTTTTATTATTTCTACGTATTCATCATTATTTTCAATCATAATAGATTTACATGATGGATAATTTTCTTTTATAACTTTTAATGTTGTTCCGCTTCCAGCAAAGGGGTCTAAAACTGTCATTCCCTTTTCAATTTTATTATACTTCATCAAAACCTTTACTAATTTTTCCGGAAATGCAGCAACATGTTTATATGAAGTAGGTTGGAGGTTAACTTTCAAAATATTAGAATAACAATTACTTAATTCTTTTTTTAAAGTAAAATAGTTAATTTTTGATTTTGAAAAAACAAATATTGGTTCATATGAATTTGTAAATCTATTTTTTATACTGGAAGGCATGTGATTTGGTTTATACCAAATTAATATTTCATTCAATATCCAACCATCTTGTATCATTTTATACGCTAATTGAAAAGGAATTAATGCAAGAGGAGTTTTTCCATATTTATTCAAATATTTATCACCAATGTTTAAATAAAATACACCTTTATTTGATAATATATTTTTTAACTCAGAGAAGATTACAACTAATTTTGTTATATATTCTTTATATGATTCTTCGTTTCCAATTTGCCCTTCAAAGCCGTAGTCTCGTTGTCCCCAATATGGAGGAGATGTTATTGCAATATCTGTAGAATTATCAGGGAGATTATTCAAAGCTGCATATACATCTGAAAAAATAATTTTATGCATATTATTTAAAAGATAAAGTTGTTATATCCTTTTCTTTGATTGAATTACTTATATATAATCGTCTAATTCGAAAAGGCTTGTTTTTGAGTAATTCATATTTAGGCATTTCGCTGTATTTATATCTAAATCCTTTGCCTTTATTTTTTGATGCGCGATATATTTTATCTTTATAGATATCATTAAGTTCTCCGTTGGGAACCGAGATTAAATAAATTGCTTTTATGTTAAATTTTTCATTTTTTTCATTATATATTATTTGAATAAAATATGTTAGACACAATTTATCTTTATATGAATATTTTGTAGGTAAATTTACTGTATAATTTTTGTTTGGCAAAAAATAGCTTGATTGATTTGCTCCAACAGGAACTTCACCTTTGTAATCAGAAGGATTGTTTAATTTGGCTGTTTTTATATCAATATGTATAAATGCATTATAGGTCTCAAAGAACATATCTGAACCAATTGGTGATGAATTTGGTATGCCTAATTGATTAAATAACCAAAAATATATTCTTTCTGCTCCTCTTGCAAAATCAGAATTTTGTTGTTTTGTGTTTTTTGTACTTAAAAAAGCTTTTATCCAATCGTCTTTTATTTTATCCTTAGACTTAAGACCATTCATCATTTTTTCTAAATCTTGTATAATTGTATATTCAATTTGATTTAGATAATGATTTTCCCAAAATTCAATATTGTTAAGTTCTTTCATAGTTTTTTATTTAAATGATAAATTATAAAAACAAAGATAATATTAAATCAAATAATTATCTTCTTATAATTAATAAAGAAAAGATTAGAAAACTCTATTCTAACAAGAAATTAATATTCAATTCCGGTCCAAACTCTTTTGCGGGTTGATTTCCTTTGAATAAACGCAATGGTTTATTGCCGACTAATTTTATGTTATTTCCTTCTACAAGCAGCAAACAAGCTTCTCTTAAACCAACAATATAAATATCGGGATTTGCTACCATAAACTCTTCTATACGTTGCTCTCTTGTTTCTCCTCCATGACCTTCGGGATTTGCATCAAGATAATGTGGATTTATCTGAAATGGAACAAGATTAATACAATCGAAACTTGCTGGTTCAATTATCGGCATATCGTTGGTTGTCTTTAATGAAGGACAAACAACATTTGAGCCGGCACTCCATCCCATGTATGGCATACCGTTTTCTACTTTTTCTTTTATGGCAGGAATAATTCCGGTTTTATGCATCATATAATTCAGATAAAACGTGTTTCCTCCTCCAATAGCAATTGCTTCAGCTTCATTCACTGCTTTGATTGGGTCAGCTTCTTTATGAATTGAATAAATTTCGTATCCCAGTTCTTTATAAACTCCGGCAACTTTTTCTTCGTAAATATCATAAGATTTTTCGATGTTGTTATCTGGTGAAAGCCCTACTCCTGCATAAGGTATAAACAATACTCTTTTGTAATCTTTGCCTAGGAAATTTTTAATATGTTCTTTTGGCCATGATAAATATTTTTCTCCGTAATTTGTTGAATTACTAATTAATAAAAGTCGTTTTTTCATGTTTTTTTATTGTTTTAAATTATTATTTTCGATTAGCAAATTTATTAATATTAGATGATATTTTCAAAAAAAAGATTTTAATTGTCAGAGTTTCTTGTTGAAATTTCTAATTTCTAATATTTAACATCTAACATCCTTTCTTCCATGCAACCAAATAAGCTTTCTTAAAATATTTATACCATTTATCACCTCCGGTATATTTCAAAACATTTGATTTCGGATTGCCTGAAGGATTTTCTTTTTTGTCTGCCTGAGCTAATTCCTGAGCAAGTTTTTCTTGTAAGTTTCTTGAATCATTTATTGGGTAATTTCTTCTTTTCAATGTTTTCAACAAAGTAAAAGCATTCTCCAATTCCTTGTTTTCGATGAAATAATCAGAGCAATAAGCAAGAAAGTTTTTATCGCTTTTCGATAAGGTGAAAAACAATAATGACTGCTCTTTTATTTGAAATGATTTTATGTTTTGCTCAGAATAATATTTTTCTGCTTTTCTAAAATATAAAATCGCATCACCATAGTTTTTATTATTAAGAGAATTCTCCGATTCCAATAATAATTTTTGATAAATAACAGCAGGCAGATATTTTTTTGTAAGAAACTCGGCAGATGTTGTAATAATAGTGCAGGATGTTTTTTCTTCAGCAATTTTCAGAGCTTTATCCAAATAGAATTGAGTAGTAATATAATCTTTCATATTTGCATTACGAATAGCTTTTCTGTAATTATTATCGCATTCTATTTGGGCATTATAACAATCTCTGTCAAGCATTTTGTTTTTTAAATCAGCAACAGCATTATTTATTTCTTCATCATTGCTAAGATTATAATTTTCTTGAAATTCTATTGCTTTTTTATAAATGTTATTAGCTTTATCAATTTCGCTACCCCATGCTTTTAATTTACCAATTTTTATATTATCTAAAATAACAGGTTTCGCAGCCACAGTAAGCAAACTATCAATTCTTTCATTTTTATCAAACACAAAATCTTCTTCCAATTTTCTGGCTTCATTAAGTTTGTCAAGAGCATATTCAAATTGCCTGTAGCCAATTAATTGTTCGGCATAAGAAATTAGATTTTTATAGATTTTGAATTTTACTTTGCCTGTTATTGTATCGGTACCAATTGTTGAGATTATTGTTTCGCTGTTTGCTTTCTGGAATTCTTTAGCATCGTTCAAATTCTTTTCAGCATTATAGGCGTCATTACATTGATAAAGCTCAATAGCTTTCAGAATATAATTATCATAAATTCCTTGTTTTGCAGTTAAGATGCCTTGTTTTAAATCATCGCTGCAATCAATATTTGGAGAAGAATTACAAAGTCGCGATGCAGCTTCAAAATATTTTAAAGCTTCTTTGAAGTTATGCGATGAATTTTCACTTTGACCGAGATTTGAGTAAGCATCAGACAATTTTACTAACATTGAGTTAACTTCGCTATCGCTGATAATATCATCTTTGTTTTTCTGCTGATATGTTTGTGCATACTCTATATAAGTTTTGGCTAAATCCAGTTTATCGCTTGCAATAGCTCTTTTTGCAACTTTTATATAAGAATAAAATAAGCCGTATTTTCCGCGTGCAATAGCTTTTTGAATTTCGTCATCACAAACAATACCTGGAGTTTTTGAACAAAACTCTTTCCCCGTTAGAAGTAATTCAATTGCTTCGTTATACTTTTCTTCTTTGTTTAGCTCCTCTCCTTTTGAAATAAAAGTGCTATAAATTGAATCTGCCAGAACAAGCAAATTTTTATTGGTAGAAAAATCGGGCTTCATATTGAGCAAAACATCAGTAACAATTGAAGCAGCTTTATTAATTTCGTCTTGGTTAAAATAAATTTTTGCCAACTGAAAATAAGATGGTGTGTAATACTGATTAACTTTTGTAGATTTTTCAAAGTACACTATTGCCATTTGAATATTATTATCAACATTATACTCCAATCCTTTTCTGAAATAAACATAATCGAGGGTTGCAAGCAATTGATTAACTATTGTTCGTGATTTGTGAGTCTCCTCAGTAAGATTTGATAATCTTTTTACAAAATCAATAGGGTCATGTTTTTTTATGTTCAGTTGATTTGGATAGTCTTTTTTATTAAGTTTTTCAATGATTTCTTCAATATCTTTAAGCTGAATCCCATAAAGTGGAAGCATGTCCACGTTCTTGGTGTTTATCATTTGCAGCTTTTTAAATCCCTGTTCTAAAAGCATGTCAGACAAATAATAATCATCAACAAATTTCATTTTCTTGTCAAATGCAATTCTCACCGAATCATCATAATAAAAGCTTTTATTATTAACAGTAAGTTTATATTTTGCATCACTCAAACTATCTTCAAACTTAAAGCATGCAATTTTATATGTTTCCGAATCTAATTTTACTTTCTCAAAATTAAATTTTTGATTTGTGCTATTATCTTCGTTCAGAATATTTACAGTAAAATCAATATTTGATGGAATTAAAATATCGGATATTATAAAACCTTTGTAGAAAATATCACCCTTGCAATTTTTGTTTTCAATAATTATGCTGACTTCATAATTTTTGGGAGACAGTTTAATTATTTTTGAATTTTGAGAAAACGAAAACACATATTCTGTATAAGAAAGAATCTTGGGAATACTTTTCGAAAGCTCCTGAATAATGTAATTGGCAATGACTTCATTTTCTTTGGGCTCTTCATTGAATTTAAAAAGACAGGAATCTTTTTGTGAATTTTCGTAAGCAATTTGATTTTGCGAAAAGCCTGCAAAACTTAGAATAATGAAAAGAAAAAAGAATGTGAATTTATGAATTTTAATCATTGTTGATTTGCTCAAGAAATAATTCACAAATATATATTTTTTTTCGATAAATTTTGTTTTTGAAAGCTAATTTCATATCTTTGGGAATTATATAGTGTCTCTTAGAAATTATAATTCAAAATTTGTAAAACTTTAGTGTTATGAAAAAACTAATACTTATTTCTCTTTTCATTATTCCATTATTTGTTTCATCACAGAATTTTCCTTTGGTGAAGGATGGTGGAATATGGAGGGTAGGCGGTTCGCAATTAGTAAATCCTCCCAATCAATTTACTTCCTATAAAAACCAATATTTCATATTTGGTGATACAATATTGCTTAGCAAAACTTTCAAAAAAGTTTATTCTACTGACTACGATTCTTTAATACTCAACAAAGTATATATTGGAGGTATTCGGGAAGACAGTATCGGGAGAGTTTTTTTTATTACAGATTCTAACAATTGTATCCCTTATAGCTATTGGAGTATTATTAGCACATTCAATGAAATAAAGCTATATGACTTTTCTTTAGAAGTAGGCGATACTTTTTTTGTTCAAATTAGTCCTAATAATATTCATATTGTTAATTTAATTGATAGTGTGCTAATATCCGGGCAATGGAGAAAAAGAATTAACTTCATTCAAAATTCATTATCAAAACGAGTTTGGATAGAAGGAATTGGTGACGCAAAAGGTTTGTTTTTTCCATTTCAATTCGAATTTGAGAATGCTCAGGTGTTAACTTGCTATGAAGATTCACAAATATTTTGGAATAATCCTGATTGGCCATATAATTGTTTTAGTGTTGGAATTGAAGAAGAAAGCATCGGCTCAATTCAAACTTCAGAAATAAAACTTTATCCAAATCCCGCCACTAATGAAATAACTTTTGATTTTAAAAATTTTAATCAAGAGCAAGATTTTGAAATTTTAATTTATAATGCAGTAGGCATAAAAGTTAAGAAAGAGAGTTTATCTAAAAACAACCAAACTAAAACAATAAACATCAAAGATTTGAATTCGGGAATTTATTATTACAGAATAATTTCAAATTCTCAATTTTTTTCAGGTAAGTTTATTAAGATATAATAAGGATTCAAAACATAAACCCTTCCAGAGTTTAAAACTCTGGAAGGGTTGAAAACATAATTAAAAATAGTTGTTAAATTGAGAAAAAACTAAAAAAAAAGAAATTGAAAAATTTTATTCTTAAGTTGAATACAGATTATATTTCAAATTAAATATTTTGCTCACATTAACTCTTTTTTGTTTATTCACAGATACTAATAATTAATAAGATGAAGAAATTAATAATTGCATTAACACTAATATGTCTTTTTAATCAAACAAATGCCAATATATATCTTGTAACACCTCAACAGCAAAATATTCAAGGAGCATTAAACTCATGTCTTTATGGTGATACAGTTTATGTTGATACGGGTTACTATTATGCAAATATTATTTGGCCAAAAGTATCCAATATAAAACTTCTAAGTTTAGGAGATTCATCGAATACAACAATTGATGGTTATGGACTTGGTTCTGTAATAAAGTTTTATTTTACTTTAAACGATACTGCCCAAATAGATACTAATACAGTAATAAGGGGATTTACGATTACCAATGGATATTATTCAACAACTTGGTGTGAAGGCGCTGGAATATATCTTAGTCTTAGTAGTCCAAAATTAGATGGATTATATATAACAAAGAACAGTTTAAAAGGTCATTGGGTTAAAGGGGCTGGGCTATATGGGTATTACTCCAATCCTGTTATCTACAATTCATCTATTTCTGAAAACAGTATAGATTCTGCTAGTTATGCGAAAGGAGCAGGTGTAAATATAGAAGCAGGAACAGCAGTATTTAAGAATGTGAAAATAAATAATAATAACATTCATATTTCTGGTTATAACCATGGTGGTGGATTATTTGCTGTACATTCTAATTTAAAATTAATAAATGTGGAAATTAGTGGAAATATTATGGGGGCGAATGGAACATATTATCACGGAGGTGGTGTGTGGATTGGTTCAACTGATGTTAAGCTAACCAATGTACTAATAGCTAATAACATTATGGGAGAAAATGGGAATTTTTATCACGGTGGTGGAATATATATTAATAATTCAGACACAATTAAAAGAATTGAATTTATTAATGTAACAATTGCTGAAAACAAGTCTTTAGATACAAATCAATTATTTAAAGGTGGTGCAATCTATACTAATGTTAGTGATTCCTTTTTTATTGTAAATTCTATAATTCATACAGAAGAAAATCAAAACCCATTAATATGTGCTGTTGACACACTAAACATAACCTATAGTAATATCCAAGGAGGATATCCCGGAACTGGAAATATTGATATTGCGTCAGGATTTGTTTCTTTGTCGGATTTTCATTTGAAGACAAACTCTCCCTGTGTAAATATTGGGACTTTAGTTAATGCCCCAAATTATGATCTTGATAATAACTTAAGACCATTGCCTGTTTTATCAAATCCTGACATGGGTTGTTATGAAGTTGACCAAACATTGGGAATTTCTTTTATAAAAAATCAGGACGATGCAATAAAATGCTTTCCAAATCCCGTAAATGATATACTATTCATAGAGTTTGACAATTCACAACACTATTCTATTGCTTCTATAGAAATATATAATGGTATAGGAACTTTTGTTAAAGAAGTAGATTTTAAATCAAGTGAAAGTAACATTTATGTTGGTGATTTAGAAAATGGTCTCTATATAATAAAAGTAATTACTACTGAAAATAAAATTTATACAACTAAAGTAATGGTTCTACATTAACCAAAATGAAACCTGCCTTAAACCTGCTTGAGTTTTAAACTCTGGAAGGGTTGTTTTTTATATTAAGGATTTCGTCGGGAGACGAGCACCAGCTATGTGCTCGGAACAGGAATCGAACCTAAAATATTTAATACAAACGCGTGTGGGAAATTTTCTCTTCATTGATAAATCTCTCAGATTTCATTTTAGAAAATTACCGACCTTGATCTATACACTCTTCTATCCACATACTTCTGAGGTATATCATTACCCCATCTGTAAATGTAATAATTTAATTCATCTATACTTTCAGAATTTAATCCATTATTAACTACATTATATTCTGATTTGTCAACAGTGTAATAATATGCATATTTTGCTAAAATCAATTGAAAGTTTTCTGTTGGGAGCTCATTCATCAGTGTTAAAACTTGCAAAGATTTTACTCCTTTTACCGCAATTTCATCCTTAGCTAATTTAAACTTTGATTGGTCAGAATAAGATTGTCGCATTGCCCTTTTTAAAATTTGAAGGTCATGATTTGTCATACAAGAAGTTTCAAGCATAGTGTTATTTTGTTCTTCATCGTCATATTTCTCTATTATAAATTCACTTTTAATTATATTAAACCAGCCATATCTGTCGATATAAGCATAAGTTATTTTCCCATAAGGAATGTAAATATCTTCGTAAAACAATAATTTATCATAACAAGAAACACATTGACGTAGATTTTTTTTATAAACTTCTATTCGGTAGTATCCCTGAGATATATCATTTATTTGTATGATTACTAGGTTATCGAATTTATAACCATTAAATGTAAAATAATAATTACAATTTTTATTTATTACATTAAGTTGAGATTTTATTGCGAATGAGCTATAGCTTAAGATGAATGTTAAAATTACAAAAGTAAATATTCTTTTTCTCATATTTTATCCAATTAATTCATGGCTTTAAAAACAATTAATGTGCCATAAATTAGGCAAATATGTATCCTGATTCATCCACCACGTTGCCTAAATTAAAAATATAATAATTGATAATTATTATTCAAAAATTTACTATCTTGCCAAATTATGTCAAATAAATATTAACATTTTTAATATGAAAAAAGTCATTATCATTCTGCTGGTAATCCAAAATCTTTTAACAATGGGTCAAAACACTAAGGAAAAACATGCCATTAGAATTGAGAATGAAAAAATAACATTTGAATTACCTAAGGATTCTACAGTAGCAGCCAACTTAAAAAAGGCAATTGAAGAGTATTGGTATTACAATGATAATTATGAATTTGCTCAGGTAGGTAGTTGTAGCGATAATTCTATTAAAATATCAATTGTTTTAACTACCCTAACATATGTTGTACGAGAATTTTCAATAAAAGAAGAATTAGGTAGTATCTTAAAACTTATGATTACAATAGATAAACCTCGTTTTAGTATTGGCTTTAGTAGATTTCCAGAATTATCCTATCTCGATTTTGTTGAAATAATTAAAAGGTCTCAATTTGTGCTACTTGAAATAAAAGAAGAAGGTTCTTGGAATAAAGCGTTTGTAGGAATCCATAAAAAATATGGAAAAGAATTAAAGAATAAAACCTTATTAGTGGATACATCTTTATTTAAAGAAAACATAAGTATAGAAAAATTCGGTACTAAATATCCCTATAAATTTGCTTATGTATCAAAAGAAGTAATAGAAGATGCGATAATTAATAACGATAAAAGTAAAGCATACTTTAAGATTGTTGAAGAAAAAGTTGGAATTATTGTTCAATATATTGTTAATGCAGGTACAGGAAAAATTTATGCTGGAAATTATAGCAAAATAGAAACAATTGATAATATTAGAAATTGTTCTAAAAATAAAACCTTAACACTTGATGATATTCGTTGTTTTTTACGAAAAATCCGATAAAAACAATTAATTGCTTTCCTCCCAGTTGTTGCAAGATTTCAAAGTTTAGTATAGATAGAACTATTAAAATTTCTTTTCAGGTAAGTTTATTAAGATATAATAAGGATTCAAAATATAAACCCTTCCAGAGTTTGAAACTCTGGAAGGGTTGTTTATTTAGTAAGGTTCGTCAGGAGACAAGCATCAACTATGTGCCCGGAACAGGAATCGAACCTGCACTCCGTTGCCGGAACATGAACCTGAATCATGCGCGTCTACCATTTCCGCCACCCGGGCATAAAAAAAGAGCAAATCTCAGATGTATAACATAAATGCAAAATGTTGCTGGTGTCCTACGGACTTGCTTCGCATCGCTGGTTGCTAGTTTCTTGTTACTCGTTACTCGTTGCTCAAAAGAATATTATGGTGTTTTAGACAATATTCAATAAAAAAAAGTGCCCAGAACAAGAATCGAACTTGCACGACCGTTAAGTCACATGGCCCTCAACCATGCGCGTCTACCATTTCCGCCATCTGGGCAATAAAATGCAAAAGTATAAAAATTACATTTATACTAATGGTTTTTTATGAATTTAAAAATGATAAAAATTTGTATTTTTGTTTTTATTCCAAAAATTAGGTGCAATAAAAAAATATGTTTACAAAAAACGACATACAACAGTTTAGAACAAAGGGAATAGAACTTTCAA
>CAYLPA010000079.1:0-11703 GCA_964385385.1 uncultured Saprospiraceae bacterium
ATTTTCTCTTCCTCCTATTATTGCATGAGCTTTTGATACAGTTCTTGTAGCAATAGTTACATGATAATTGCATTTATCCAAAAAATAATCCACTGCTGGTTTAACTACCATTCCGGCACCTAAAACTAATATTTTCTTTTTGTCCATAATTAAGGTTTCTTAAAGTTGATAAATTACTAATATTATTTGTTCTGGGTATCTTCTACTTTATGTTTGCCAATTTGTAAATAAAAAAAACTAATGCTTTTTATCTGCAATACGGAATTAGATAAAAAGCAATTTTTTTCAAAGTTAAAATAATTTATTATAAATAGTATTTGAATAAATATTTTGAATAATCATAATTCAACTAACATGGCCGAATATCAAAACAAAGCAATACATCTATCTATTTTTTGATAGCATAACTAATAAACTTAGGATTACGTCTATCGCTTATATCTACTTTAATCCAACCCAATCGTCTTTTGTAGTTAAAACCAATATATCTTATTGGTCCTGTGTTATACCATGGTCCACCAGTAAATCCGACAATAGGTCCGCCGAATTTAGTAGGATAATTCCACATTGAAAACCATTCTATATTTCCATTATATATTTGAGATGACCATAAAGAATTACTCATTATTACTTCATTTAAAGAATAGGCAGCGATAAAATAAAATGTAGTAGTTTGACCTAATCCAACATAACATTTCTCTTGTGATATACCAAACCACATACTGTCATATGATTTAATTTCCAATTTCAAATTTATAAAAGTATCCAACTGAGCAATTACAAACAAACTGTCTTGATTAAGTATTTTTAAATTGACTAATAATTCAAATGATGAATTATCAAATTGTAGTTGTATTGTATCCATTGCATCTGCAACAAGCATACTGCTATCAAATTCTATGTTGAGCAAAATTGGAGCAGGAAACTCATGATAAAAAAATGATGTGTCATAAACACCTGCGTAAATACTGTCTAATTTCGGAATTATTTGTTTTGCAGGAAAATTGTCATCTTTCTTACAACTGCTTGTAAACATTGATAACACTCCAATTACTAATAATGTGTAAATCCAAAATCTGTTTTGCTTTTTCATCAATATAATTTAATTTAATTTCTTACAATGAACGCTAAATGTAAATAAGAACATTAGTGCTTTTTATCTGCAATACAATTAGATAAAAACCAGTTTTTTCCAAAGTTAAATAATTTATTATAAATAGTATTGCGTTTGAATAAATATTTTGTTTTGTGATAAGATTAAAACGAAAGTGAAAACCCAGCATTAATTGAATAAAGTTTCTGACAATTTCTAAAGTATTACAATTAAAATTTGCATGGGATGTAGTTTAACATGGACTCCTCGCTGGATGCTACGCACTGATTAGAGTCCTTTTTATTAGCTGCTGGATTTTATTCAATCCACTTTTTATTTTATTACTATCACTCTCTTTGATTCGCACAAATTCCCAATGCACATTTTATAAATATATATTCCATTTTCCAAAAAGGAAGTATTTATTGTTTCGATATAATCTCCTTTTTGTTTCTCTTCCTCTATTAATGTTTTTAATAGTCTGCCATTGAAATCAAATATTTTTAGTGAAACAGAACCTCGATTTGTAACTGTATATCTTATGCTTATTTGTGAGTTACAGGGATTTGGATAAATACTATAATTATCATGTAATGAGTGATTTGGGTGAATATTAATATTTGTGAGAACGCTGTCTTGTCTCAATTTCAATATTGTACCTCTGGCACCTACTATGTATCCGTTATATGGGTTTGAAAAAAAAACCGAATAAAAATTGTATCCCGTACATATATTTTGAAGCACCCAAGTATTACCGGAATCAGTAGTTTTATATATTCCATCTCCGACTGCATACCCTGTATCACTATCTGTAAAAAAAACGGAATTAAGCCACGGAAGGTTATTGGTGTCAACAGATTGTTGAACCCAATTTGTCCCGCTATTTGTGGTTTTTAAAACTACACCATAGTCACCTACAGCAAAACCTGTATTTGAATCAATAAAGAAAACTGAATTCAAACATCCATGTGTATTTGTTGAAAAATAGGACCATGAAAGTCCAGCATTTGTTGTTTTCTTGATGATATGATTATTCGATGCATTATTGCCAACAACATAACCACGAAGACTATCTGTAAAGAAAATCGAGTAAAAATTTCCGCTTCCTCCTGTTTGAATGATTGACCAGTTAGCACCTGCATCAGTCGTTTTCAAGATTGTATTAGAAACTCCAGCAATGTAACCAATTTGTGAGTTAGTAAATACAATTGAATGAAGTAGTAAATTCACACCACTCACTTGATTTATCCAATCATTTCCCCCATTAGTTGTTTTTAGTATAACACCTCCCACTCCAGCTACATAACCTGTGTCTTTATCTATAAAATATACGGAAAAGTACGCTCCTGAAATGCTTGAGTCCGGAGTAAACCAATTTGAGCCTCCATCGATTGTTTTTAAAATGTTTGCGGAACCTACAGCAAAACCTAAAGTATCATTAATAAAGAAAGTTGATTGTAAATCCTTAATAGTTCCTTGTCGAATTGCGTTCCAATTGATTCCCCCATCATATGTTTTTATAATATTGCCAGATATTCCAACTCCAATACCAATATTTTCATCATTAAAAACAAAGAAATTAATAGCTCCGTTTAGTAAATAACTCGACCATGTAGAACCCATATCAGTAGTTTTATAAACTGAATCTAATGTATTTGATGTTAACCATCCAATACTGTCATTAATAAAGAAAATTGTTGATAAGCCATTAATAGGACTGTTGAGTATAGAATTCCAATTTAATCCCTTATCAAGAGTTTTGTAAATTTGTTTACCTAAACCTCCTACAAAACCAACACTATCATTAATAAAACATATACTTTTTAAATCTAAAGATGTTGCTAAGGATTCTTGTATCCAGTTATCACCACAGTCAGTAGTTCTATAAATTCGACCCCATAAGCCAATAGCATAGCCATTTTGAGCATTCGTAAATATAATTTGATTTAGAAAATTATAACCCAAATAATCAGATAGCCATGATTGCCCACCATTAACCGTTTTTAAAATAGTAGTATTACTAATTGCAAAACCTGTATCTTGGTTGATAAAGTAAACAGAATTCAAAGCTTCTGAAAAATTAGTGTTTAGGGTAGTCCAATTTAGTCCCCCATCTGTGGTTTTCAAGATAATTGATGTTAATGGAGTTGTTGAAATATTACCTCCAACTGCAAATACTATATTAGTATCTATACAATAAATTGAATTTAATGGAATTGTAGTGTTACTATTTTGAACTTCCCAGTGATTACCTCCATCAGCAGTTTTTATTATTGTTCCATAACGCCCAACAGCATAACCAATTTCGGAATTAGCAAATTTAACACAGTTTAAATTATTCCCTTGTGGCATTGGGTTTTGCCATTGCCATTGTGCTGACAATGTTATAGTAAAACATATTAGAGAAATAAGTAATACAGCTTTTTTCATAGAAGAGGTCTTTATGTCATTTTAAGCTTGCAGCTAACAGCTCGGCTACTGCTCGTGCCGCATAGTTTGTAAATATTTTTGTTAATACGATTAATCTTTCTAGCTCCTATTTTCTATCACTTACGGTCAAAACTAGGCATGAGCTGTAGGTATTGTTAGCTGCTGGCCTTAATATCAAGACTACCTGTTATTTTTTCAGGTTCATTTTTACAAGTAATTTCATATTCGATTGTGAAATCAGCTCTACTTATTACAAAAATATAAGCTGGTAATGCTTGAGTTTCACTTGTATTTAATTCTTTAAATTCACATTCTATAATTGTATGCCTTGGTTTGTCATAGTAGTAATTAAAATCAAAACAATAATTCAGCATTGAGCGAAATTTATCTTCTTCATTACCTTTTTGTTCATATACAGACATTCCCAAGTTTATGAATTGTGGCAATATGTTTATGGGATAGTATTCATTCACTTTACTATTCTGTTTGTGTTTTATATTATTAAATAGAAAACTATCTTCCGAAGATAAATCTTTTAAATTTTGAGACAATTTTGGCATCGGAAAATCCTTTGATTTAACAATTTTAACTTTTTCAGAAATTGATAATTGAACTTTTATATCTTCATTGTGCTTTTTTCCTGTATTAGTGATAACTATTGGTAATATAGATAGTTTTAATGTTTTTTTCCAGAAATCTAACAAATCTATTAACTCTATTATCTCCCAGTAAAAGTCTGAATAAAGATTTCTCTTATTTTTCTCAATCTTGCTACCTTTTAATGTAGTTTTTGTTGAACCAATGGGAAAAATGCCATTTGTTTTTGATTCTTTTAATTCTCCAAAATTAAAAAACTCCTTTTCAGGTACAACGTTCAAAATTCTTTTAAGTGCTTTTGTTATTTCACCTATCTCATAATTACTTATGACAACAGGTTCATTACTATATTCGTATAAGCTTTTAATAGTTGGAAATGTATTGAAGTCTAATTCTTTTTCAAATGTTTTAACTTCAAAGTCATACGTACCTATCTGTTTAAATAGATTTTTGACCTTTTCTCTTTTTGTTGAATAGAGATTTGACTTTGTAATATCCCCAATCTCAACCTTAGATATTGTTTTACTAAATTCATCTTCGCTATAAAACTCAAGTTTAAAATTAGCTTTATTTTGAGTGATTTGATCGGAATAGTTGTATAATATCCATTCTAGCAAATGATTTTCAAATTCAGCTTTACTAACTGTCTTTCCTGATGTGGAAATTTTAATGATTTGATTAACCATCCCATCAGAAATCAACTTTTTTGTTGGGTAATCAGTTAGAATCTCTTTTGAGAAGAAAAACCTATCTACACGCGCTACTAAAGCATCTTCTAGAGTGTCAATATTATTCGGTTCAAAGTAAATGCGTAATCTGTTTTTAATCTGAAAAAGATTTTTGTATTTTTCAGGAAAATCTCTTTTAGATTTAGTACTTATAGAATTGAAAAATATTTTTGTCGAATGTGATGAATTACCCACCAAGTAAATGGAGTATATTTTTGCATCTTCATAATCTAGATTAAGGTTTTCAAGCCACTTAAAAATATCATTTGTACTAAAATTATTAATCGAAGACTTTACCTGACACACTTCAATACTATCATCTAAATAGGTCCAAATTATGTCAACTTTATCTAGATTCGTTTTCGGTTCTACACAAATTGAATTCCAATCAGTATTTAAAGATTTTAATACCGCAATTAATGACTGAAATAAATATCCTCTAATACTCTCTTGTCCACTCATTTTTGTTTTTTTTGGCTTGCAGCTAACTTGTAAATAAAAAACATTAATGTTCTTTATCTAAATACCGTCTTGTAGATAGAAAACAGTTTTTTTTTCAAAGTTAAATAATTTATTATAAATAGTATTGCATTTGAATAAATATTTTGTTTTGTGATAAGATTAAAACGAAAATGAAAACCCCGCATTAATTGAATATTGATAAGGATAGTATTTAAAATTTTCGGAAGTGCTCACAGTGCTTAAATATCGTCTGTAAGCAGGCACAATTCTCAGGTCAAAACCATGATAAATATTATAGACTAATCCAAGACCTAAATTAAATCCATATAAAGTTTGTCTCATATCGTTCATGCTTCCAACAGAATAATAATTACCATCAAGCCCGATTTCGATTTCGCTGTTTCGCAAAAATGCAAGGTTAAGACCACCTATGAATTCGAGCTTTAATTTTTTCTTTTCTAAGAGTTTAAAATATAATGACAATGGGATGTCTGTAACATCTATGTTTAATCTGATGTCTTCGAATTTTTTCAAACAATTGATTGCATAAAGATCATTTGATTTTAACATGTTTTCGGCTTTCTCAACATCCAAATCATAGAAACCAGCAGAAGTATGTCCGAAATTTTCGGAAAAAATATATTCTAAATATTCCTGAGGAATTGAAAATTTCGCTGTATGTCCAATCTTGAAAAAAGAAAGTCCTGTTGAAATTGAAAATCTTTTTGATAATTGATATTTCAGATAAATATTAGTGTTGAAATTTGAAATTGCTTCATCATTTGAACTTTCTGCAATAAAATCTTTTTCAATATCTCCAACTTCACTTGCCCTGAAAGATTTTCCCGGACCAACGGTAAAACCTATCGTAAATCTTCTTAGCTTGTCCAAAGGAGGTGAATCTGCGATGCTTTCAATATTGAAGCTGTCAATTGCTGATGAGTCGGTTTTAGGAAAACTTATTTCTTCGTTAGCTTTGTCAATTAAATCATCTGATGATAAATCAACAGTATCGGATTTAGTTTCAGTTGTTTTTTCAAAAACACCATCAAGATTATTTGGTAGAGTTACAGATTCATTTTCTGTTTTTTTATCGACAATTTTTTCTTCTACGATTTCTTCAACAAACTCTACATCTTTTGTTTTGCTTGCTTCAACTTCAGCTTTGTTTGATGTTGACTGAACGATTTTTGATTTAGTAATTTTTTCTGCATTGCTACTTTCATTGGATTCTTCCTGAACCTTTACTACCGTTTTGTTTTCAGGGCTTTCATTTTTTGATTCAAGCGTATTTTGTTTCTTATCAAAACAATTGTCAGTTAGTTTTTCTTTGGTTTTTGTTTTTGGATTTGTATCGGATTTTACAAAAGTTTTATTATTTACTTCACTGAGTTTCTTTGCTAATTCAAAATTTATATTATTAGAAAACATCAAACAAAGGCTGATGATTGCAGCACCAAGAAGAGAGATAAAGAAAATCAAAAACCTACGTTTTCTTTTCTTTTTTCTTTTTTTCAGGTTACCGGCAATATCATCAAACATCGAGGCAGGAACCTTAACACCAAAGTTCAAAGCCTTTTGTTTGAAAACATCATCTATGTTTGTACCTTTTTGCATTTTCTTTTTTAATAGTTTTCTTTCAGTTGCTCCTGTAATATTTTTCTTGCTCTTGAAAAATTCGATTTTGATGTCCCAACGCTAATATTAAGCATTTCCGATATTTCTTTATGCTTATAACCTTCAATTGCATAAAGATTAAAAACCAGCCGATATTGAGGAGAAAGGTTCATAATCATTTTCATCATATCATCAATGTTTACATCAATAGTCGTATAATTAACTTTGTTCAAATAGGAGGACTCAGGAATTTCTTCAATATTTGAAATTTTGCTTTTTTTCCTGAATTGCATTAATGCGAGATTGATAAAAATTCTTCTCATCCAGGCTTCAAAATTTCCTGTTTCTTTATATTTATCAATTTTTTCAAAGATTCTGATAAAACCATCATGCAATATGTCTTCTGCCTCAGCAATGTCGGAAGTGTAATACAAACACAATCCGAACATTTTCTCAGAAAACAAAAGAAACAGAGCCTTTTGAGCTTCATGCTGTTCCTCCTTACACCCAATTATTATCTTTTTCAGCGAATCCAATAAGAAATTTTTTCTAAAATTATGAAATTCTCTTAGATTAAGCTTTATTATTAGAATGAAAAACTTAATTATAAGGTTGCGTTGAAAAAAAAATTATTTTTACGCAACCATTTTATATGTTCAAGCATTTTATCTTAAACAATGCACCCAATTGTTTGATAATTTGAGAAAGTTCTTTATCTACTTAATTTTAAATTTGTTTGCAGAAAAACACGCTGAGAGAAATTTACAGCGAGTTTTTTTGCGAACAAAAAATATTTTATAAATAATTAAACTTAATAAAAAAATGAAAAAATCTATATTAATAATTTTTGCACTTGCCTTGTTTTTCGGATGCACCGATGATAATGAAAAAAAACCATTCTCCGGTGAGGGATACAAACCTATTTATATTAGCAAGGATAAAGCATTTATAATAAAAGCTGAACAACCGACCATTTTACTTAATCCCGGGAAATTGTTTTTATACAATAATTATATTTACATAACCGACAAAGGAAGCGGAGTGCATATCTTAGACAATACAAATCCTGCATCTCCTACTAAGCTTAAATTTATCAGCATACCCGGAGTGAAAGATGTTGTTGTTAAAAACGGAGTTCTTTTTGCCGATAATATCACCGATTTGATTGCTCTCGACATTAGCGACCTTTCGAATATTACCGTGAAGAAAAGAATTAAAGATGTTTATCCTTTGGAAGACCAATATTATCCTGATGGTGTTTCGGGCTATTTTGAATGTGTTGACCCCGACAAAGGTTATGTGTTGAGATGGGAGAAAGCTATACTTGAGAATGCAAAATGTTATAAATAAAAATTTAACAAAACTAAAAATATAAAGAAAATGAAAAAAATAAAATTTAACCAATTCTTTCTAATAGTATTATTAATGATTTTTGCTATTGCTTGTAGCAAAGAATCAGACTTTCAAGATATCGGAAATAATGCACCAAGTGATGGAAAAAGCGGTTCAACCGCCAGAATTATAGTAAAAGGAAATTATCTTTATGCTATTGATAACTCCGCCTTGAAAGTTTTTGATATCAGCGCACCTGAAGATCCAACTTACGTCAGAACTGTTGACGTTGGTTTTGGAATTGAAACAATTTATACATTTAAAGAATATCTTTTCATTGGCTCAACAACAGGAATGTATATTTTTAGTCTTAGCATGCCTGACTATCCTGTACAACTATCGGAATTTGAACACGTAACATCCTGCGACCCTGTAATTGCTAACGACACTTATGCCTTTGTTACTCTAAGATATAATGAAGTTTGCAGGGGATTTGAAGATGTTAAACAGATTAATGTTATTGATATCACGTCAATAACAAATCCAAATCTTGTTAAGACTTATACTACAACATCCTACCCTTATGGACTGGATATTGACAGTAACCGTCTTTATGTGTGTCATGGAGACCAAGGGGTTATTATTTATGATATTAATCAAATGATTAACTCAAACTCAGCAGTGGTTGGAAGCATTGGTGGAATTACTGCCTATGATGCAATTTTTTATAATAATATTTTATTTGTCGTTGGAGAAAGTGGATTCTATCAGTATGATTATTCCGATATTAGTAATATTACTTTAATCTCTTCGATTTTGGCAGGACAGTAGGAAGAAGTGCCTTGAGTGCCTAAAGTACTTGGAGTGCCTTGAGTACTTGGAGTGCCTTGAGTTATGAATGACTGAAATTTAAAATGACTATTGAATGACAATCGAATGACAATAGATAAGCCAAACTTCGGGCGAGTAGAACTAAATAATAAATAATTATAAAATTTTAAAACAAGTATGAAAAAGACAATATTTTCAATTCCATTAATTCTGATTT
This sequence comes from uncultured Saprospiraceae bacterium, assembly GCA_964385385.1. GTDB lineage: Bacteria > Bacteroidota > Bacteroidia > Bacteroidales > CAYLPA01 > CAYLPA01. The sequence continues at coordinate 9,308 of CAYLPA010000079.1, forward strand.
TTATTTTTTGCTTCGGAAATGCATATAGTCAGGAAGAAACTGATAAACCACCAAAATGCACTAATACTACTAACTTAAATCATTATATTAAGTTTAGCCCGATGAGTTTGTTGGAAATAGAATCATCAATTTTATTGGGATATTCATATCCTATTAAAAAAGGAAAAATGCAGCTCCAACATGAATTAGGTTATGTTTATCTTAATGAAATGTTTTTCCCTTTTAACGATTACGAAAGAACATTTAATGGTTTTAAATTTCGTAATAATCTTAGAGTTTATAATGGTTCTTCGGGGGCAAAAGGTGCAATGAAAAATACCAAGCGTATGTATTTTGCTATGGATTTAATGTATAAATATAGCAAATATGTGGAGGAGGATAAGAATATATTAATTCAGGAAGGTCATTACATTCAAATAATGGATGTTGAAACTGAAAAATATGTTGGAGCTTTACATTTTATAACAGGAATCGAAAGAAATTTGATTGAAAGTGGTGGTTTGATGTTTGATTTTTATCTGGGAGTAGGCGTAAGATACAAATACTTAAAACCTTTATACGACATAGATATTGAAGATGATAACAATGATTTTGGTTTGTTCAGGTCTTTCAGCTCAGAATATAGATTATTTTATGACAATGAAGGAACCAGCATATTATTCAGTGTTATGGCAGGAATTAAAATTGGATTTGGTTTGTAGAAACAATCTGGAAAAACTACTCGAAAAATAGCTTCGTTTAAGACAACAAAACTCTTGCTGAATATTTTTTAAATTGAGAAAATAGCGTGCACAATACTTAAGTGTTGTGCATTTTTTAAATCACCAATTAAATTTTTTGAGATTTCTTAGCTCTTTTTTCTGCCTTTTTTTCTTTTGCAGTTTTAAGTGGTGCTTTTTTAACTGCCTTCTGTGTGTCTCGTGATTTTGCCATGATATTATGTTTTTAAAAGTTTGTTATAATTAATTCTGTTGTAAAATTACATAAAATTATTTTTATTTCGGCATTCTATTATTAATAATGCAAATCAATGGTTAAGAATATTTTTGCCACAAAGACACTAAAACACAAAGTTTCACTAAGTTGCAATTTGTGTTTTTATATTTTCTTTGTGAATTTTTTTGAGTCTTTGAGTCTTAGTGGCTAGAAAAAAGAATAAGTTGGAAAATCCAAGCCTTGATTCGCATTAATATCTAAACTGTAATATTTTTCTTAGCAATTATCATATAGTTAGTTCCTTCAACTTTTTTATGTTCAGAAAACTCTAATAAATGGCTAAATTCTTTCATTATTTTTTTCATTCTTATATCTTCTTCAATATCAATTCCGACATTAAAAATAATATATCCTTCTTGCTCTAATAATGGGATAAGCATTTGCCAAAATTCAATAGAAAAAAATTCTGATGGAACAACTGTATCTATGAATAAGTCGATTATTATCAGGTCATATTGATTTTGACAATTTTTGATGTAAGAATTTGCATCATCACAAATAATTTTAAGATTTTTATTATTGGAGATATTGAATTCTTTTTGTGCAATGTCAATTACAGTTTCATCAATTTCAATGGCAGTAATTTTGCCTAAATAATCAAATTTATCTCTAAGTGATTTGATAACACATCCCCCACCCAATCCCAATATCAGAATTTCAGTTATAGAGCTAAAATTTATTTGCGATAAACCATAATTAAGAATTCGCTGTAAAGAACCATAAGAATAATTAGTATTCTTGCTATCAAGATTTTTCTTGCCGTTAATCCATGTTATTTCAAGTTTTCCATTAATTCTTGAATCAACATATTTTGTTATTGGATGTATATAACTTAAAAATCGTTTCACGAGTCTATGTTTTGATGTTTAATGGATTATCGGTCTTAATAAAATGCGTTTTAATGATTTTTATTTGCAACTGTTATTTTTTAATTTTCAAAGGAATTACAATTATAAATTTTTGTTCTAAGATTCCACACCAACATAAATCATATCTGTCTGGCATCCTGTTGAAGTCATAGAGAACAAATAATTTTGTTTCCGAATTAGAATCAATAGGAATATCTATTCCTTTTGTTTTTAAATCTTCATATTTGAGTTCTTTTTGATTCGGATCATTAATTGAATCACCAATTTTGATTATCAAGTATTCAACATCTGAATTAAATAGAAATTCGAGTGTATCGGAATGCATTCTAAAATTAAAAATGGAATCATTCAGCCTTTCTACCTTGTACTGATTTATAGCAGTCAAGGAGTAATTAAAAATATTTTCGGAGCTAAAATCGAAACTTGCTATTTCATGTTTTTGAGCGTTTGTTAGTCTGGATTTCATTATTGTATTGTAGGAATCTACAAATGCATCTATATTTTCAATAATAACATCATTTGGAGCAAATT
>CAYLPA010000080.1:0-6930 GCA_964385385.1 uncultured Saprospiraceae bacterium
TTGCACAAATCGGAAACGTAATTATTAAAGACAATGTTGAAATTGGAGCAAATTCAACAATCGACAGAGCAACTTTAGGTTCGACAATAATACACAAAGGAGTAAAATTGGATAATCTGATTCAGATTGCTCACAATGTTGAAATAGGAGAAAATACTGTAATGGCTGCTCTGGCTGGTGTTTCAGGCTCAACAAAAATCGGCAAAAATTGTATGGTTGGCGGGCAAACAGGATTTGCCGGACATTTGACTATTGGCGATAATGTAAAAGTAGCAGCTCAGTCAGGTGTTGCGTCTAATTTTCCTGATAATTCAATAATCATGGGTGCACCTGCTTATGATGCTAAAGAATGCCGAAAATCATTTGTTCATATCAGAAATTTATCAAAATATGCTGATAAAATTAAAGACTTAGAAAAAGATATTGAAGAATTAAAACAAAAGATTAAATAAGTAATTTAATACCGCAATTATATTTTAGAACGTTAAAAAATTAAAAAAAAAAATTATCTTTGTTTGTAATTTAATAATATATTATATAAATTTGTAAACTGAAAAAATTAAAATTAATTAAATTAAAAAAATGATGAAAAAAATTTACACATTATTGGCAATGTTACTTTTCGTAAGTTTTACATTTGCACAAGTAAACCAAATTACACAAATTGAAGAAGCTAATGGTCCTCTTCTTCAAAAAGTAAATTCAACTAACAATTCCAAAACACCTACTGACACAATCTTAATGGACGACTTCTTTAATGCAGGTCAACCATCTATGGGTGGAATAAACGGTATGTATGGTTGGATGTTCGGTTCATGTTGGTGGGGTGTTGACTCATTAGCTTCAAACTCATGCGCCCAAGGTTATATTGTTTATTCCGGTGCTTATTATAATGTTGAAGAAGTTCTGATTTGGGCACACTCAAAATACAAATATTCAGCCAATGGCTCTTCTTTAATTGTTACTCTTAACGCATTAGATGACTCAAGTCATTATGGAAATTCAACTACAAACTGGGATATTGTTTGTCCCGGTACAGTTTTGGGAAGTGCATCAGTTCCATTTAACAGCATTGACACAGGTTTAAGCGTTGCTTTCTCAACTGCTACTTTTACTCCTCCTATTTATGTTAATCAAGATTATGCAGTTGTTGTTGATGTTGCTGATTTCTATTTGAATGACGATACTGTTGGATTTGTTGCAGGAGCTTCAGGTTCAGCAACTAACATTATGGGATTAGAATATACTTGGTGGGAATATCATAACACATCATCAGGAAATGATTTCTGGGCTGAATTATCACACATTTTCACCTCTGCAGGAGTTCCTACAGACCGCGCCATTGCTTTCTGGCCTGTTGTTAATATGACTGGGATTTCTGAAATTCCTTTCGTTAATAGTCTAAAAATGGAACAAAATTATCCTAATCCTGTTCAAAATTCAACTGTTATTGAATATGAAGTTGACAAAAATGCAAATGTCACATTGGTTATTTTTGACCAAACAGGAAGAAAAGTTTTTGAATCAAACGAAGGATTTAGAACTACAGGAACAAAATATTCTGTTACTGTAAACACTAAGAATCTTGCAAACGGAACATATTATTATTCTATGACTGCCGATGGACAAAGACTCACAAAGAAAATGATTATTACAAAATAATCTTTCAAAAAGATTTTAAAAAAGTCCTGAAATTTCAGGACTTTTTTTTTATCCTAAATTTTGTTACTTTTGAACTGTCAAATTATAGCAAAAAAAATGAAAAAGCTAATATTAATTTTAATAATAATATTTACAATTTTCTCGGGTCAGTTAAATGCCCAATTAAATCAAATTGAACCTAATTCTCAGCAAAATTCATCATCTGTTATAGAAAATCCATTTTCTTGTTTTTCAAACTCAAAAACTCCCACAGACACCATCATGCTTAATAAATTTAATAATCTACCCGGTTATCCTGCAGTCTTATCTTATAATTATACAAATGGCAATGGACACTTCTTCGGCACAAATTGGTTGGATTTAGACCAAGACCCAAATACACCTTACGAAAAAGGAATTCCTTCATGCGCACAAGGATTTAAAGTTGACACTTTAAGTTCATATAAAATTGAGGAAGTACTTATTCGTGTAGGATATAAATATAGAAATTCCATAAATGGAACACCTTTAATTATAAGTGTGCAAAAGTTAGATGCAATTTGCGACTATACCGTTAACACCAGCACCGGACCAATTCAATATTCAATTGCTTGTCCGAATACATATCTAAGTTCTGCATCAATTGTTTGGGATTCCTTAAAAACAGGTTATGGAATAAGATATTCTGTTGCTCATTTTCCAATGCCTTTTTTAGTAAATTCAGATTATGCTGTTGTATTTGATTTTATGGATTATTACTTTAATGGTGATAAAATAGGATTATATTGTTCTCCACAAGGTGGTGGTTCAAATATTTTTGGAAAAGAATATACTCTTTGGCTTTATCCCGACCCGCTTTTGTGGTTACAGGTTGACCATATTTATGGTAACATTGACAGAGCAATTGCAGCTTTTCCGGTTATTGACGACGGAACATCAGGAATTGAAAATGATAATTTTGTTGAAGGATTGAAATTAGGTCAAAATTTTCCAAATCCATCTAATAATTTTACTTTTATAGAATATGAAATCGAAAAAGAAACATCCGTTAAAATTGAAATAATTGATAGTTCAGGAAAAACTATTAAAATCTTTGACGAAGGGAAAAAAAGAACAGGGAAGTATTCTATTAAAATAAGTACAGATAATTTTAACAGTGGAATTTATTTTTATTCTATAATCACAAACGAAAATTCTCTAACAAAGAAAATGATTATTGACTAATCTTTCTTTTTGTGAAATTTAAATAATTTCCAAATATGACAAAATCAATTTTAAACTAATTTTATTTTGCTATGAAAAAAACAAACTCTTTACTAGTTCTTTTATTAATTACAAGTATGTCTTTTGCACAAATTGATATTAATAAAATGCCCAAGCAATCGAATGAATCATTGCCTGTTAATTTTCAAATTCCTATGGCAATTTCAAAAACACCAAGCGATACTTTAGCTTATTATGATTTTTGGAATTACGGACAAGCAAGTGTATATAACTTTAATCCTTATGGCTATACTTTTGGAACAAACTGGACAGGTGTTGACACAATTTACAACGAAGGAGTTGCACAAGGATATTTGTTTCAAGGTGGCTCTTTTAATGTTGAGGAAGCATTAATTTGGGTGGGAGGAAAAGAGAAATTATCAACAAACGGTTCATCATTGATAGTAAAACTTAGAAGCATGGACAGCACAAGTTCAATAATGAGTACAACATGGATATGCCCGGGAACTACTCTGCGAACAACAACAATTCCGTGGAACGAAATTGACACTTCATCTATGTTTACAAAAGCAGTTTTTAATCCTCCTGCAGGAATATTTGGTGATTTTGCAGTTCATGTCAGCTTCACTGATTTTTATGCAAATGATGACACAATTGGGCTTGTTACCGGAGGAGCAGGCTCCGGAACTGGAATTAATTCTTTGGATTTTACATTGTTCAAATTCTATTGGAATCTAACAGGAAAATATTATTGGGCTCCTTTATCATTTATGTATTCAAACCTTGATGTTGCTCTTGCAATATGGCCTGTGGTTGATAATTCAAGCGGAAATATTGATGGTGAATATTTTGCTAACGGAATAAAACTAAGTCAGAATTTTCCTAATCCGGTTAACAATTCCACTATCGTTGAATATGAAATAGAAAAAAATTCAGAAGTAATATTAGAAATTCTAAATATTAAAGGACAAAAATTGGTGATGATTGATGAAGGTTTTAAAAAAGCTGGGAAATATTCAATAAATATTGATTTAGAAGAATTTTCAAGCGGGACATATTATTATTCCCTGAAATCCGGAAACCAAAGGCTTACAAAGAAAATGATTGTTGTAAAATAGAAATTCATTCCTGAATAAAGGATTTTTTATTACGCTATTTCATAAAAACAAACTGAATTATATTAGCTCCCATTCTAAGAGCTTTCTGTCGTGTTTCTTCAGAATCTTTATGAACTTCATAATCTTCCCAACCATCACCAAGGTCACATTCGTAAGAGTAGAAACAAACTAATCTGCCTTGATAAATCAAGCCGAAACCTTGAGGAGGCTTTGCATCATGTTCATGAATTTTTGGCAAACCATTTTTGAAATTATATTTTTGATGATAAATTGGATGGTCAAAAGGTAACTCAACAAATTCAAGTTCGGGAAAAACTTTTTTCATTTGAGGACGAATGTATTTATCCAAACCATAATTATCGTCAATATGTAAAAATCCACCGGAAATAAGATATTTTCTTAGATTTATTATTTCTTCGGTTGAAAACATAACATTTCCATGACCTGTCATGTGAACAAATGGATAATTAAAAATTTCGGGAGCCCCAACTTCAATTGTAGCATAATCAGACTTTAAATTAGTCCCAAAATTTTTATTGCAAAATTTTATGAGATTTGGTAAAGAAGTAGGATTTGCATACCAATCACCACCTCCATTGTATTTCAATAAAGCTATTTGAATTGTTTGTTGAGAAAACAATGTTGCAGAAATAAAAATAGAAATTATTAATAAAAAAATATGTTTGTAATGTTTCATGTGTTTTTAATTGTATTTCTATTTTTCTTCATTCAATAAATTAATTGTATGACAAGCAACAATACCGGCAGTTTCGGTTCTTAAACGACTTTTGCCAAAACTTATTGGAGTATATCCAAAATCCTTTGCAAGCTTAATTTCCTTATCACTGAAATCTCCTTCAGGTCCTATTAAAATAAGAGTGTCAGAATTTCTTTTATAAACATCTTTCAATAAATCCTGATTATCATTTTCACAATATGCTATAAAATTTTGACCTATAAATTTTTTATCAATAAAATCGCTAAACTTAGCAGGAACATTCAACTTTGGGTGATATGCTTTTAAAGATTGCTTTACTGCGGAACTAATAACTTTGTTCAACCTTTCTGTTTTTATTTCTCTTCTTTCGGAATGTTCACAAATTAGTGGAGTTATTTCATCAATGCCAATTTCAGTAGCTTTTTCAAGAAACCACTCAATACGTTTTATGTTTTTTGTAGGAGCAATTGCAATATGAATTTTGTAATTTCTTTTACCATATTCTTTAATGGTGTTTACAATTTTTACAGAACATTTTTTTAATCCAATTTCAATAATTTCGGATTCATATAAATTTCCTTTTCCATCGGTCAGATGAATTGAATCTCCATTTTTCAAACGCAGAACTTTTGTGCAATGCTTAGCTTCTTGTTCGCTTAAGTTTACGATCTCGCTATCAATATTTGTAGAGTAAAATAAATTCATATTCGTTTTTTTCTGTGCGGGCAAATTCTGGTGATTAATTCAAAAATTCTGAATCTTTAAACTAATTTTTTTGCAATTTTTCAAGTAATATTTATCAGCATCAGCATTTCCTAAATCAGCAGCTTTTTTAATATCTTCACAAGCACTTTGATTTTTTTTTAGTTTTATTTTATTTAATCCTCTTTGATAAAAAGCATCCGAATTTTTAGGTTCAATTTCAATAACTTTAGAAAAATAAGTTATCGCTTCATCATATTTTTCAAGTTTGCTGCAAAGAAGTCCAATATTGAAGTGTGCTTTAACATATTTTGGAAAATATTCCAAGACCATTTTATAATCACCAATTGCTTTTTGATATTCATTTATCATTTCATAAGCGTTGGCTCTTTTGGCATAAGCAAAAATAAAATTGCTGTTCAATTCAATGGCTTTATTGAAATCTGAAATTGCAATTTGATAGTTTTTATTTATAGCATAAATCACTCCCCTATTCAAATAAGCATCATAAGCATTAGAATCTAATTCCAAAACTTTATTAAAGTCTGTTAATGCTTTTTTAAGTTTGTTAATTTTCTGATAAGTAATTGCTCTGTTGTAGTATGCGTCAAGATAATCTGCTTTAAGATTTATTGCAGCGGAATAATCAACAATTGCAGATTTAAAATCTTCCTTTTGAAATTTTAAGAGGGCTGATTTAAAATAATCCTCAGCAGTTTGTGCAAACAGAAAATTTGAAATAAAAATTAAAACTGCTAACAAATAGATTTTTATATTTTTTATACATTTATATTTCATTCTTAGTAAAAAAAATTGACATTTAATATTATCATTGCTTTTGTGTTATATGATCGTTATTTTTTTCTTTAAATCTTTTTTTTGATTCTATATCATTATTCTTATTTAAAACTCTTTTTAATTAAATATCTAACTGAAATTAATATTACAAAAATTATTATTCCCATATAGCTTTTAATATTGTTATTCCAAGTTAAATTGTCAAAATCTAAAATACTAATTGATATTGCCATAAAAGCAATTGCAATTGTAGTAATTAAATCCAATTTTTTCGAGAATAATTTCATATTGTTAAAATATTTTATTAATTCTTTTAATTTGCACATAACTAAATATCAAAAAAAATGAATGTTTCATTTTGTATAAAACTACTATTTCTTTACAAATTTACAAAAAATAATGTTCAAGATATTTTAATAAAAGAAGTAATTTCCTTTTGGATTCTAATCCGAAAAAAGCAAATTTTTATATAAGTTTTGAAAAACGATTAGATATTCCCAAAAGAAATCTTATCAGGCAATTCATTAATATCATTGGGTTGACAGGGAAAATATTTTTTCAATTGTTCACCTGTTTTAATAATTGCTTCGCACAAGCCATCAGCAAATTTTTCTTCACGAAAATAATTTAGAAGAATTTGTTTTATTTTATCCCAAAAATCATCAGGAACAATCTTGCTTATACCATCGTCGGCAATTATTGCAAACTTACGGTTTTGTGCTGCTAAAT
>CAYLPA010000080.1:7030-10117 GCA_964385385.1 uncultured Saprospiraceae bacterium
TTGCTTATACCATCGTCGGCAATTATTGCAAACTTACGGTTTTGTGCTGCTAAATAAAATAACACACCATTGCGAAGTTTTGTATTTTGCATGCCTAATTTATCAAAAACCTTGTAAGCACAATCCATAACTTCGCCTTCGCAAACATTGTCAATATGCACACGAATTTCTCCCGAAGAGTCAACTTCAGCATTCTGGATAGCTAAAATAATATCATCCTTTTCTTCTTCTGTGAAGAAATGTTTAACTTTATGTAACATCATTAATTATTTAATAATGTCAACACTCCTTTTCACAAAAGCTGTCAAAGATTCACCTTTCAATAAGTTTTGAGAGAGCAATGCAAGGTCAACAATTTGTTTGATAAGATTATTTTGTTTTTTCTCGTCTTTTGCTTCTGTAATTTGCCCGACAATTTTATGATTCGAATTAATAACAAGATTATAAGTGTCAGGTAAATTTCCCATGTAACTCATTCCGCCACCACCTAATTTCGACATATCTTTCATTCTTCTCATAAATTCCGGTTGAGTAATCATAACAGGCATATCAGTTTCACTAAGACTTTCAAAAACAACATGATATTTTTCTTTATCAATATTTTTTTCTATAATAGGTTGTAATTCTTTTTGCTGTTCTTCAGTTAATTTTGATGGTTGAGTTTCTTCCTTATTTATCAACTTATCAATAGTTTCTGCATCAACACGAGCAAAAGATGAATCTTTAAGTTTCTGCTCAAACGTGTTAATAAAATGATTGTCAATTACGCCATCCATAACCAAAACATCATAACCTCTGCCTTTTGCACTTTGGATAAAACTATGTTGTTCTTCAACATTACTGGTATATAAATAAACTAATTTTTTATCCTTGTCTGTTTGAGTATCTTTAATATGCTCTTTATACTCGTTGAAAGTAAAACATTTGCCCTCAGTGTTTTTTAGTAATGCAAATTTTTCAGCTCTGTCATAAAATTTTTCGTCTGAAATCATACCATACTCAATAAAAACTTTTATATCGTTCCATTTCTTTTCAAACTCTTCACGATTTTTCTTAAAAATTTCTTCAAGTTTGTCAGCAACTTTTTTAGTTATATGGCTTGAAATTTTCTTAACATTAATATCACTCTGCAAAAAACTTCGTGAAACATTTAAAGGAATGTCGGGAGAATCAATAACACCATGCAATAAAGTCAGAAAATCGGGAACAATATCTTCAATCGAATCAGTAATAAAAACCTGATTAGAATACAACTGAATTTTGTCACGTTGAACTTCAAGGTCTTTTTTCAGCTTAGGAAAATAAAGAATTCCTGTCAAATTAAAAGGATAATCCACATTCAAATGTATGTTAAACAATGGGTCTTCAAAAGTCATGGGGTAAAGTTCCCTGTAAAAACTATTGTATTCTTCTTCTTTTATCTCAGCAGGAGTACGTTTCCAAAGAGGATTAGTGTTGTTAACAATTCTATCTTTTTCAACTTCAATAAATTTATCTTTTCCATCTTTGTCTTTTTCACCTTCAACTTTTTCGGAAATTTTCTCCTTACCGAATTGTATGGGAACAGGCAAAAATTTAGAATATTTCTTTAGGAGATTTAAAATCTCATATTCTTCAAGATATTTTATTGCATCATCAGAAACGTGTAGAATAATATCTGTTCCTCTGTCTGATTTCTCAATTTCTTCAAGAGTATATTCAGGACTTCCATCGCAAGTCCATCTTACAGCTTTTGTTCCTGCACCTTTTTTATAAGTTTTGGTAAGTATTTCTACTTTTGATGAAACCATAAATGCTGAATAAAAACCTAAACCAAAATGTCCGATAAGAGCATTTTTTTCGCTTTCACTTTTGCTTTCATATTTTTTTACGAAATCTTCAGCACTGGAAAAAGCAATCTGATTGATATAGTTTTCAACTTCCTTGCCAGTCATTCCAATTCCACGGTCAATAACTTTGATAGTTTTTTTCTTTTTATCAATTTCAACCTTGATAGTTAAATCACCTAACTCACCTTTAATGTTTCCAAGCGAAGAAATCGTTTTCAGCTTTTTAGTAGCATCAACAGCGTTAGATACTAATTCACGTAAAAATATTTCCTGGTCGGAATAAAGAAATTTCTTGATAATCGGAAAGATATTTTCCGTTTGAACATTTATGTTACCTTTTTGCATTTTTCTATGTTTTTATTTTTTTAATATCTGCCCTTTATCAATGCTTGTGCCAATGGATATTTTCTGACAATTTGACTGCAAATATATTATTTTTGTTTTTTCTATTATCCTAATACAAGGCATAATTTTTGTTATTTTCAGCTCTAAATTTTTTACAATAAAATCAATAATATAATTTTAACCTAAAATTAATTACTTTTGTAGTAATAAAGAAAAAAATGAAAAAATATTTACTATTTCTTTTCTTACTATTTATATGCTTGTCGCAAGTTTTTGCAACTCACAATCGTGCAGGTGAAATTACTTACAAACATTTGTATGGCAATACTTACAAAATAACTCTTCTAACCTATACTTATTTACCAAGTCCTGCCGACCGACCCGAGCTTGAAGTTTTTTGGGGTGATGGAACATCAGACACTTTACCAAGAGTCCAAAAAATTGATTTGACTCCTGTAATGCGAAAAAATATTTATGAGGGCATACATACTTATGGAGGTCCCGGCACTTTCGTAATTTCTTTAACAGACCCCAACCGAAATGGTGGAGTAATTAATATTCTAAACTCCGTTAACGTTCCTTTCTACATAGAAACAGTTCTAATAATTAATCCGTTTTTTACTCCAAATAATTCACCAACACTTACATTTCCACCTATTGACGATGCTTGTCTCTATAAACCTTTTATTCATAATCCGGGTGCTTATGACATAGATGGAGATAGTCTTTCATACACTTTAATACCTTGTAAAAGAGAAGATGGTTTAAATATTATTGGATATACTTATCCAACTGCAAACAACATTTTCACTTTAAACCCTATTACGGGAGATTTGTTGTGGGATAGTCCTATTCAAGCAGGAGAATATAATGTTGCAATATTAATTGAAGAATGGAGAAATGGATATAAAAT
>CAYLPA010000080.1:10217-11695 GCA_964385385.1 uncultured Saprospiraceae bacterium
CCTTTTATCTGGCAAACAGAATGCAGCCATGTTAGAAAACAACCCTATCATGTAAATTTTAAAGCTACTGACGATGGCAATGGAACACCTGTTAAACTTACAGATATTGAAACTGTCAATATAACAATTATAGGACCTGCTCCAAAAAATCTTACTGCAAATCCACAGGGCAATTCTATTGAATTATCATGGAATATAAGTGAATGTGATAATGCTGTTGGATATAAAATTTACAGAAGAAATTCTTATTACGGTTTTTTTCCGGATTATTGTGAAACTGGTGTGCCTGCTTATACAGGCTATTCACAAATAGACAAAATACAAAATATCAATGACACTACTTATACAGACAACAATCATGGAATTGGATTAGTGCATGGAGTTGATTATTGCTATATGGTTGTCGCATTTTATCCTGATGATGCAGAAAGTTATGCTTCACTTGAAGCTTGTACAACACTGATAAAAGATATTCCTATTATTACTAATGTTAGCATAAACCATACTGATAATTCAAATGGCTCAGCTTATATTGCATGGTCAAAACCAACAGAGTTAGATACAATTCAGATTCCCGGTCCTTACAAATATTTAATAAATCGTTCAGAAGGATTACAAGGTACGTTTTACCAATTAATTGACTCTCTTAATAATTTGAATGATACAATATTTAGTGATACTCTAATTAACACAAAAAATAATATCTTCAATTACAGAATAGATTTTTATAATGATGAACCTGCTAATAGATTTTTTGTCGGCTCTACACAAATTGCACAATCAATATTTATTAACCTGACTCCAGGTGATAATAAACTAATATTGTCATGGAGCAATAATGTTCCATGGACAAATGATAAATTTGTTGTTTACAGACAAAATCCAATTACTTTACAATTTGATTCTATTGGCTGGACATCAGATACAACATACACTGACATTAATCTTATTAACGGTAAAGAATATTGCTATAAAATAAAAAGTATCGGCAACTATTCTGCTTCAGGAATTATTAATCCTATAATTAATTTTTCTCAGGAAAATTGTGAAACTCCCCAAGACCTTGAAAAACCATGTGCCCCTATTCTGCATGTTGAAACCAATTGTTTAACTGTTGAAAACACATTAATTTGGAGCAATCCAAATAATTTCTGCTCTGACGATGTTGTTAAATATGATATTTATTATTCTTCGGTAGCAAATGGGGACTTTACAATTATCTCAACAAATAATTATCCTGAAGACACAACATTTGTTCATAGCAATCTAACTTCAATTGCCGGCTGTTATACGATTGTTGCGATTGATTCTTTTATGAACCAAAGCAATTTCAGTAATATTGTTTGTATTGATATTGACGTCTGCGACCTTTATTCTTTACCCAATGTCTTCACTCCTAATGGTGACGGAACAAATGATTATTATACTCCCTTTCCTTATAGCTTTGTTGACCATATTGATTTGGAAATCTTCAACCG
>CAYLPA010000081.1:0-11611 GCA_964385385.1 uncultured Saprospiraceae bacterium
TGATTGAAATGGCATTCAGAGCTTATGACCCTTGTTTCTCTTGTGCAACTCATAGTTTGCCCGGGGAGATGCCAATGGCAGTTGAATTCAAAGATATGACAGGGAAAGTGATTCGTTCAGTTTCCAGAAGATAGTTTTTATTTTCCAATTATTATTACAGGATTCTGAATGTTTTTCTTTAATTTAGAATCCTGTTTTTTATAAGCACCAAATAACAAAAGACAAAATTCAAATAAGCATCAAATAGCAAAAAACAAAATACAAGGAAGCACCAAATAGCAAAAAACAAATAACAAATAAATTCCAATGACAAAAATCCAAATTTTCGAAACAGTTTTTTTATTTCTGATTTAATTAATTTGTTCCCTTGTTTTGGTCATTAATAATTTGGAATTTGGATATTATTTGTATTTTGGAGCTTGTTTTTTGGAATTTTATTAATGAAATTAATAAATTGATATGAACGAAAATAAAACCCTCATCTACGGCATCGGAAACGAAATCTTATCAGATGATGCAATTGGTCCAAAACTCACATGGCATTTAGAAAAAGATTTAAAGCTTCCAAATATAAAATATGAAACTGCTTTTGTAGGTGGGCTTGAAGTTTTAGAGATTATTAATGGATATGATACAGTTGTGTTTATTGATGGCATTAAAACAAAAAACGGAATTCCCGGTGATGTTTATTATTTTACAACTGAAGATTTCAAAGAAACATTAAATCTTTCCAATCTCCACGATACAGATTTTTTAACCGCAATTGAACTCGGTAAACAAATAGGATTTCAAATTCCTCCCAATATTCATATTATCGCTATTGAAATTGTTGAAGATGGAGTTTACAGCAATGACTTTACTCCTGAAATTAAAAAACGTTATGCTGAGTTTTATAAGGAAATTAGGGAGTTTGTGGTTGGGGTTGCGAAGGGAAAAAATTAGTGATATAGGTTCTTGATAAAATGCATTACTAATGATTTTAATTTTTTATTATGTGCTTCTATGTTGTAGTTATTTTTTCCAAATTACAGTTCTGTCCTGAGACAAAGATCCTTTCTTAATGCTTGACCCTTCGATTTTTTCAATATCTAAATATTCGCTAATTCGAGAATACTCACATGGTAAAACTATCTCAAAAGTAATTGCATCAATTAGTCCATATAGTCCATTACTTTTCACTCTAATAAGACCTTTATCTACACTTTTAATATTCTCATAAATAAAAGGTATTAATTCTTTTCCTGTTAGTGTTATAGCACCCATCTTTCCATCTTTCATTAATTGAAAATATTTTAAGCTATCATTTTCTATGAATTGAGAATAATTGGATTGATAATCGAATGGAATTTGAATTACTCCTGTATTAATATTTAATAGACCCCATTTGCCATTTTTGTATGCTTCGATTAATCCGAATTTGAGAAGCTTATTATGTCTATAAAATAAATACTCACATGGAAAGACCTCTTTTCTAAGCTTGGTATTATATATACCTTTCAACTCATTCTCTTGTTGGACGAATAAATAGCTTGTATAATCATAGTCGATAATAGCAACGTCAATATATGTTCCTGTGGGTACAAGTATAGTGTTATTAGTATCGACTAAAACTAAATTACCATCTTCAAAATTTTTATGAAAAACAAAAACTCCGTCAATGGAAAATATATAATGTGGATAATAATTCCTATGTTCCGTCCTATATTCAAAAGGAATTATAATCTTGCCATTTGAATTAATCACTCCAGCTCGATCTTCAATGTTGTCGGCAATAATATAACCATTAACCGCATGTTTGAGTTTTTTATAAATAAAAGGTACTGTGACTACTCCTTGCCGATTTACGACACCAACACGATAATTTGCATCCCTAGTTATATAACCATTAGACAGCTCATAAAAATCTTTATTCGAAGTATAATTAACTATTACTTTGCCATTAAAGTCAATTATTCTGTAAGAACTCGTACTACCAACTCCATCTGTTAGTTTAATTAAATCACTAGCTTTAGATAACTCAGCTCTAACATCAGAACCTTCATAAATTATTTTGGATGTTTTAAGGTTGAATAGAATTATTTTTGGATATTTATTTTTAGTAGATATTTCAATCTTTATTATTAGTTTTTCAACAAGTGAATCATAGTATGAAGATTCATTATTATATAATGCACTAATCTTTTTGCTATATTCGCATTCAATGGTGAATATGGATTTTTCTATTTCTGAGTTAAATAAAATTAAGTCTTTTCCCTTTTGAATGAATAAATAATTTTTTACGGATTCATGCGTGTTAGGCGGTAAACCCAATATTGGCTGAATTAAAGCACATTTTTTATAAATCACTTTTTGGGTTTCACTATTTGTTAGGACGAATTCTCCTTTTGAGTTTTGTAAAATTTTGAATTTTGAATTTTCCTGACTTACGCTAACTTTTAAAGTTATTAATAGGATTAATAATAATTTGTATTTCATAAAGGTCTGATTTAATTGCTTAAAAGATTATAAAAACAAAAGTTTCGTTTATTTCCATTGTATCATGCCCACAATAATTTTAAATCAGGCTTACATAATACTCACACAAATATAATAATTTTTTTTAAAAGACAATATCTTTTGAACCTTATCGAAATATAAAGGCATAAATACTTTTTATGGTTTTTGCCTGAGATATTCTTGAAGACAAAGTTTACAGCAATGATTTCACTCCAGAGT
This sequence comes from uncultured Saprospiraceae bacterium, assembly GCA_964385385.1. GTDB lineage: Bacteria > Bacteroidota > Bacteroidia > Bacteroidales > CAYLPA01 > CAYLPA01. The sequence goes on from CAYLPA010000081.1 coordinate 2,716, forward strand.
TGCAAAAACCTTATGATGAATTTTATAAGGAAATTAGTGAATTCGTAAGCTTGGTTGTTCAAGGCAAAACATAATAATTCGTGATTTAAATCGAAAATTATTATATTTATTTGCGATTTGAATCGAATATTATTATATTTGCATAAATAAAAAATATATAAAATGGTTAATCGCTTACAAAAAGATAATATTAGAAAATATCTGTTTAAAGGAAAAACAATTATAATATATGGTGCAAGACAGGTTGGTAAAACCACATTGGTTGAAGAACTAACTAAAGATTTTGCGGAAAACACTTTGTTTTTAAATGGTGATGATGCAGACATCCGTGAATTGATGACAAATATCAGTTCGACTAAATTAATACCTATAATTGGCAACAAGAAAATTGTTGTGATTGACGAAGCCCAAAGAATTCAAGAAACAGGTTTGGCATTGAAAATAATTCATGATAATTTTAAAGATGTTCAATTAATAGCAACTGGTTCATCTGCATTTGAACTGGCAAGTAAAATAAATGAACCGATGACCGGAAGAAAATTTGAGTTTTTTCTTCAACCTTTCTCTTTTGAAGAAATGGTTAACCATCATGGATTTCTTGATGAAAAACGTTTGATTGAACATAGAATGATTTTTGGTTATTATCCAGACATCGCTTTAAATATGGGCGAAGAATTAAAACTTCTTAAATCACTTGCTTCAAGTTTTTTGTATAAGGACTTACTTGCTCTTGAACAAATCCATAAACCTTCGCTATTAGAAAAAATTTTAAAAGCACTTGCTTTACAAATCGGAAATGAAGTAACCTTTAATGAGCTTGCCCAACTTCTTGGTTCAGATAAAGGTACAATTGAGAAATATATTGATTTGCTGGAAAAAGCATATATAATCTTTAGGTTAAATGGTTTAAACAGAAATGTAAGAAATGAAATCAAAAAAGGTAGAAAAATCTATTTTTACGATAACGGAATTAGAAATGCAATAATTGATAATTTTTCACCAGTTTCATCACGCCAGGATAGAGGTGGGTTATGGGAAAACTTCATAATTAGTGAAAGGCACAAATTTCTCATTAACCACGACACTGACTATCAAAGTTTTTTTTGGAGAACAACTCAGAAACAAGAAATTGACTACATTGAAGAAAAGAATAATAAACTAAATGCATTTGAGTTTAAATGGAATCCCAAAAGAAAAGTTATTTTATCAAAGACCTTTTTAAATGCTTATCCTGATACTGATTTTCAAGTTATTTCTCCCGATAATATTGAAACCTTTATTCTTTAGTAATAGCCTAAAGTTTTGAATTAGAAAAACAAATAGGATTTAAAATTCCTCCTAATATCCATATTATTGCTATCGAAATTGTTGAAGATGAAGTTTTCGGAAATGATTATTCTCCCGAAATTCAAAAACGCTATTCTGAGTTTTATAAGGAAATTAGTGAGTTTGTGGTTGGGGTTGCAAAGGGGGAATTATCTGTGTAGATTATTTAATGAACACGATGAAATCAAGCACCAACTGAGAATTATACAAGTAATTTGCTTCAAATGAACTTACGTTTATTTTTATTATATCATCCCCCAATTAATATTGTATTAAGGATGCATAGAATAATACACAAATTTTAGGCTTGACAAAAAAAAAGACCTTTAATAGAAAAAGGTCTTTTTTTATTGGTATATTTTTTCTTATTTTCTCACTATAAATTTTGATGCAATTTTTTCTTTTCCTGCAATCATTTGAGCAATATAAGTTCCATTTGATAAATCATTACAGTCAATAGAAATTTTATGAGTGCCTGCAGATTTTTGTCCCAAATCCATTGTTTTAACAATTCTACCACTAATATCATAAATGTTAATAGTAGTTTTTGCAGAATTTTCTAAATTAATTGAAATATTTGCAAGGTCAGAAACAGGATTAGGATATAATGAAAGTGTTGGTTTAGCAGATACAATAGTAGGTTGTGGTTGTTTTATTGAGAGATAATTTTCAGTCTTAAAAATTCCTCTGCCGTGAGTACCTACATATATAGTTCCATAATTCTCTGTTTGTGGAAATGTAAGAGTAAATTGTTCTCCTTGTATTGTAAGAGTAATAGATTTATAAGGGAAATTATTTGTTTGTTGTCGAATCATATAAACTGGAACGTGAGCCAATCCTGTGTTTTCATCAGACCAGCTTGGTGAAGGTGAATTAATATTTTTAGTTAAATAAACGCCGTATTCTGTACCGACAATAACAGTATTATTATTAATTATTTCAATCACAGATGCATAAACCGGAAATTTAGGTAAATTCCCCTGACGTGAATAGAAAGTTGGACCGGAAGCAGAAGTATCCAAAGCGTTTGTGCTTCTATAAATATAGACTGTGTTTCCGTAATTTCCTAAAGTAACAACAATATGATTAGCATCAGTTGGGTCAACAGCGATTGATGTGATTGGTCTTGAAACATTCAAATTTGATAATTTTTTGACTTCTATAACAGAATTGGCACTAACAATATCGGTATTTACAGAATCATAGGACAAAGACAAATTTGATATTCTATATAGATTTCCACTTTTTGTTCCAACAAATAACACATCACCATCTTTTGAATAAGCCATACATTGGGATGTTCCGCTAACGCTTGCAATTTTATACCAGTCAGGTATTTTAGAAAAATCAAGAACCTGTCTTGTCATATAAACACCTCCGTTTAAACCAACAAAAAACTTGCTTTGTACAACATCTTTAATATATATAGTCTCTCCTTGAATAACAGCACTTGTTAAAGTATGTTTAATAGGATATGACAATGTTTTACTAAGGACAGTAACTTCAGTTCCGGCAGGGTAGTTTGTGTCTGCTACTATAGCTATTGTGTCTTGAGCATTTTGGTCATTTACGTTTTCCCATAATAAGAGAGGAGTAACAAAAGAAGCGAAAGCGCCAGTTCCAGTGTCTCCAAGATTTTCAATTCTGTTGCTAAAAAAACTTCGTTTAGTAATTCCAATGTCAGGAGATCTTAATAATCCACCATAATAAACTGTAGTAAAATAAGCATATGGATAAATATGAGAGAAAGCGCACCAGCCACCGTCACCGCCTTGAATTTTTCTTGCATTCATTGGAGTATTACCATAACCGTCAATAGCTAAAGTTCCGTTATCCTGAGTTCCGCCCATAACCTTGTCATCATGTGAACAAGCCACTGTATAGAATTGAACTGTATTATAATTAATATTTCTTGTATGCCAGTGTTGACCACCATCTACTGACCTTGATATTCCACCATCGCTGCCAGAATAAATTATGTCAGGATTTGTAGGATTGAAAACATAAGTGTGCTGGTCTGCATGAATATATAATGAACTCTTAGGGTTTAAGAACCATAGTGTTTTTTGTGTCCATGTTCCACCTAAATGCCATTCCCATAAATCAATTCCACCAAGCAATATTTTATCTTTATTATTAGGATAAACTCTTATTGTATTATCATAATTGCCTTGATTTCTAAAGGGCTGAAAGGTTTGGCTTCCGCCTGGACCTATTACTGACCATGTGTCTCCTTTATCGGTTGACCTGTAAATTCCGAGTAATTGTCTGTCAGATGCAGCGAGACTTGCATAAATATAATTTGGGTCTGATGGTGCATAAGCAAGTTCAAGTCTTGAAATTCCGGTTGAAGGTAAATCTCCGGTCTGACCGGCAGATTGATTTGTATAACTGGCACCGGCATTTGTTGAAATATAACATCTTCTTGAAATTGAAGCTGCTACACTTTGGTCGCTTGCAACCTGAACATCTTCAACATTAGCATTTGCAGGTGTGCCTGTAGCAAGAGTCCAGCTTGTACCTTGATTGTCGGAATAGCGTAATCCTTTGTTTGTTGCCATATAAACTCTACCATTTACCGGGTCGCATGCAATTTCGTTAATAAAATCCCAATTTGTTGAAGTTGATGATAAAAGTGTGAAGGTATTTCCATCTGTTGATTTAAATACTCCTTTACCAATAAAACCTGTACTTCCGTTAGCAATACCACCACCGGGAGCAAAACTTTCTCCTGTTCCATAATAAATATTTCCGAATTTATCCTGAGCAATACATGAGATTGCAAGGTTTTCTGCCATGTCGTTAAGTTTTATCCATGAACTTCCAGCTGTTGTTGATTTCCAAATACCTCCGGAAACACTTCCTGCAAACATAATGTTAGGATTATCTTTATCAATAAGAATTGCTCTTGTTCTACCACCTATATTATCAGGACCTTTTTCTACCCAGTTAAGATTTAATACACCTTTATTATTACTTGATTGAGCAAATGCTTCAACTTCTTTTCTTGCTTTTTTAATATCGTTATGGTCAATTTCGCCTGTTACTTGGTTATTTCTAATACTTGCAATATATTCCATTGCTCCTTTTATACCTTGCTGATTATGGATTTTAGCTTTTCTTGGGGTATATTTTTGTGATTTCTCATTAGCTGAGAATGTAAAAAAGATTACTACAGAACATACCAATAATGCTGAAGTAAGACTTAGAATAAGACGTTTATTTTTCATGCTTTAAATTATTTGTTTTTCCTATATAAATTTCTAATTTTTAAAAGTGGATAAAGATACAATCTTTTTTGGTTATTGAGTTGTAAATATACAAAATTTTTTACATAATTTATTAATATTTTTTTATTATTTCAAGAATAAAATTCAGAATTAATTATTAATTAAATCTTTTGCCAAAATTAAAGCTAACATAAAATGATAAAAATAAATTTATATCATTATTATAAGCCATAATAGGAATTGCTTTTGGATAATAATCTAAAATAATTCCAGCTTCAAGAGCTTTAAGAGATTCATTCCAGTCGCCGTATTCAAAGTTTAATCCAACTTTAGCATAAGCGCCTACATATAGTTTCATCTTGTCAATACCTTTTCCAAAGGGGCCTTTCCCATATATATCTTGAATTTGGTGTTTGTCGGGATTATATTTTTCAACTGTAAGAAGTATCTCATAAAAACTTGATGATTCGTTAATAATATATAAATAAACCGGTTTAACAAAACCAAGAGATGCACCTCCATAGTAGAAAAATCTTACTTCAGCACCTCCCCAATAAGGTTTATTGTTAATCACTTTTTGAATTCCATAGCCTACTCTACCTAAGTAAAGATTATTTAATTTTCCATAAAAATAACTTCTTGAATTTTCAAAATAGGGATTAGCGGTTTTAATTTCTTTTGGATGTTTCATTGTAACAAACTCAAACTCAATCATCCTTTTTTTAAAGCCATTTATGAATTTTCCTGTGCGATATCCGAAACCCCAGCCTGAAGAATGAATATTTATTGAGCCACTTCTCTCTCTTCGTAATAATATATTTCCATCAATATTTGATTCAGATTGAGAAAAAACAATAATGCTGAATCCAGTGAAAAAGATTATTAGTATGGATATTTTTATTTTCATAAATAATTGAAAATAGTTGAAGGATAGTACAAAATTACAAAATAAACTTAGAATTTTACATTGTAATAAAAAACAATGTTTAAAAAATTTACAGTAGGATATATGCCAAATATTAAAAAATAAATATATATTATACCGCTTTTTCTACTTGTGTATTAATTGTTTTTGAATATGGTTGAGAGCATCTTGGATGTTTGCTTGTATAGCATGATGAAAACAACATACATAATGTGAAAACTAATATAAGAGTTATTGCGACTTTTTTCATAGTTTTACTTTTGAAATTTTTTTATTTAAAATTTAATTTTATTTATGCAAAAATACGAAAAAATCAATGAATAAAGATTATTACATATATTTTTTTTAACAATTTTATTAAACATTTTATAACATTTAAATTTTTATAAATGAGTCAAATTAATCCATTTATTACAGAAAGCTGGGAAAGAGTTTTAAAAAAAGAATTCGATTCAGAATATTTTCTTTCATTAAAAAACTTTTTGCTGGAAGAAAAAAAGAAGTATGAGATATTTCCTCCCGACAGTCAAAGATTTTCTGCTTTTAACCTTACACCATTTGAAAATGTTAAAGTAGTAATTATTGGTCAGGACCCATATCATGGATATGGACAAGCGCATGGTCTTTGTTTTTCAGTACCTGAGGGTGTTAAAAAACCACCATCTTTGCAGAATATTTTTAAAGAAATTAGAAATGACCTTGGATTTTCGATTGCTGAAAGCGGAAACCTTGAGGGCTGGGCAAAACAAGGTGTTCTATTACTAAATGCAATTTTATCAGTTAGGGCAAAACAGCCGGGTTCGCATCAAAAACAAGGTTGGGAGGCTTTTACAAATGCTGTAATAAAAGAACTCTCTGATAAAAAAACAGGTCTGGTTTTTTTGCTGTGGGGAGCTTATGCTCAGCAAAAACAAGATTTGATAGATATTTCAAAACATTATGTTTTGAATTCAACACATCCTTCTCCCTTCTCGGCTTATAGAGGATTTTTGGGATGTAAACATTTTTCTAAAACTAATGAAATTTTAAGTAAACAAGGTTTGAAAGAAATTGAATGGGGTGGTTTAAAAGATGATTTATTTACAATATAAAATCATAGCATTTTTAATAGGATGAAATTTAATTTTTAATAATTCGTTAAAAATGAAATATAACAGATAAATAATAAATTATTTTGAAATTAATTTACTGTAAAATATTATTAATAATTTTTCTTAGTTGTTTTTGTTTTCAAGCATATTCACAAACTTATGAATTATTGCTTATTGAAAATTCAGGAACTGACAATAAGTTCTTAAATAAATTAAATTATAAAAAAAAATTTCCAATAAAGGAAAGTAGAAAAAAGGAGCTAAACGAGATTATCCTATATTTTTATAATGAAGGATTTATAACAGCAAGATTTGATTCGCTAATTGATGATTCTTTGCTGTTGAAAGCATATTTGAATATTGGGGAAAAGTTCGAGCTTGCTTATTTAAGAAAAGGAAATGTTGATGATGCTTTGTTAAGTGAAGTTGGGTACAAAGAAAAATTATATTCTGATAAAGCTTTTAATTATGATGAAATTCGGCAGCTTAATGAAAAGATTCTAACCTTTTGCGAAAACAATGCCTATCCTTTTGCTTCAATAAAATTGGATAGTATTATTATCGACAGCAATTCAATTACTGCAAGTCTTATGCTTAATAAAAGTTATAAAATAATTATTGACAGCATAATTATTAAAGGAAAAGCAAAAATTTCAAATTCTTATATTTATAATTATCTCGGAATAAAACCTGGAGATTTTTATGACGAATCATTGGTTGAAAAAATTAGTGTAAAACTTAAGGAATTACAATTTGTAAGAGAAATCAAGCCGTTTAATATAGTTTTTACTGAAAAAGATGCAAAGATTTATCTTTACCTAAATAAAAGAGATGCAAGCTCTTTTGATGGTGTTATTGGAATTTTACCTAATAATGTAACAACAGGAAAACTAATGATTAATGGAGATGTTCGTTTGAAACTATTAAATTCTTTTAACAGAGGTGAGTTGATTGATTTTAATTGGCGAAAACTTGAGCAAAGCACACAGGATTTGAAATTTAATATTGTTTATCCTTATATTTTAAGAACACCTTTTGGGATTGATTATAAATTTTTGCTTTTCAAAAAAGACACTTTATATTTAACACTTAAACACAACATCGGTGTTCAATATATTTTTGGCGGAAATAATTATCTAAAAATTTTCCTTGATAATTATCAATCATCATTGGTTAACACTGAGGGATTAGAGAATTTAACCGTTTTGCCAAGTTATGCAGATATTAAAACAAATCTTTTTGGGTTGGAATACAATTACATTAATCTTGATTATCTTTATAATCCTCGTAAAGGTTATAGACTAAGATTGTCAGGAGCAGCGGGGATAAAAAACATTGAAAAAAACGGCAAAATAAATCAAGCTCTTTACGATAGTTTAGAACTGAAAACAACTCAATATAATTTTGAAACGGAAATTAATTTTTTTATTCCTATTCTAAAAAGAAGCACAGTTTTAATTCGTAATCAATCTGCATACATAGCAAATTCAAATTTATTTGAAAACGAATTATTCCGTATCGGTGGACTAAGAACAATTCGCGGCTTTGATGAAGAATCCATCAAAGCATCATTGTTTTCAATATTTTTAATTGAATACAGATATTTATTTGAACAAAATTCGTATTTTAATATTTTCTTCAATGGAGCATATTACGAAAAAGATATCCATAATGAATTTATTTGCGACAGGCCTTTAGGTTTTGGGCTTGGCTTAAACTTCCAGACAAAAGCAGGAATTTTTTCAATAAATTATGCACTCGGAAAACAATTTAACAATTCTGTTGACCTGAAATCAGCAAAAATTCACTTTGGAATTGTCAATTATTTTTGATGTGTTTTTTGAATTCTCAACTTTTTCTAAAAATCAGCCGATTATAATTGTTTATTAAAAATAAACTTTCTATTTTTGCACCCCCTAAAATTTAGGGCGAAATTAACCCGATTGTTTAACCAGTTTCGATTCTTTATAATAAATAAAATAAATTTAGAACGAAACACAAAGAAAATTAAATGGCAGAAAATGATGTCAATAAATCAGAGGAAATTACCGAAAAACCTGTGATTAAAGAAGAAAATCAAGAAAAAATAATTGATGCTGAAAATACTGATAAAGTTGAAAGCGAAGAACAAAAAGTCAGTAAAGCTGATAATCTTGATGAAAACAAAATAGACGAAAAGTCTGAAACAGAAGAAGCAAAACCCGAAAAAGTCGAAGAAAAAATCGAAGAGAAAGTAGAAGAAAAGGTTGAAGAGAAAGTTGAAGAGAAGGTAGAAGAAAAAGTAGAAGAAAAGATTGAAGAAAAAGTTGAAGAAAAGGTAGAAG
>CAYLPA010000082.1:0-11566 GCA_964385385.1 uncultured Saprospiraceae bacterium
CTCTTATCTTATTACTTTTTGTTTCTTCCGATTTAAAAGCAACCCATTATATGGGAGGAGAAATTACTTGGGAATGTACAAGCAATGGTAATTTTAAATTTATTGGTCTCAAAATTAGTTAAAACTATGCACTTTAGTGCATCTCGCTTTAGCTTCTAAAAATCTTATCTTTGCAGGATGACAGATTATCAAAGATCGAATGGTCATACTGTATCAAGTTTAACAGTGCATATTGTGTGGTCAACAAAGTATCGTTATTCAGTATTACAAGGTGATATTAAGACAAGATGTAGAACAATTCTAATTCAAGTTTGTGAAGCAGAAGATGTTGTAATCTTAAAAGGCGTTGTTTCAAAAGATCATGTTCATATGCATTTGAGTTATCGTCCATCACAATCCATTAGCACTTTAGTAAAAAAACTAAAAGGGAGAAGTTCAAGAAAACTTCAGCAAGAGTTTCCAGAGTTAGGAAAGAAATATTGGGGTCAACATTTTTGGGCAATTGGATTTGGTTGTTGGAGTACAGGTAATATAACAGATGAAATGGTAAATGAATACTTGGAACATCACCGGAAACCAACAGACCTGGATGATTCAAACTTCATCATTGAATAATATAAGACTTTCAGTCTTTGAAAAAACTATGGCACTTTCAGTCCATAGTGGTTTATTTTAAAAGCATACCGAGAATGTTATACGAGTACTGGTTCGGCTGCAAATTATGGAAACACTTTACCTCTGAATACTACTGCTCCCGGATTCAGTACTATTTCATTGAAAAGATTAACAGGATGGCCAAAAGATATTTCGCCTGTTTGTAACAGTAATCCAATTTTTCCTCACATTTATTGCAATAACTCAAGCCCTATGCCTAGTGCTGCCCCTAATTTAGGAGCTGTTCAGGAACATATTTTTACTTCTGATAATTCATATCCTAATGGAGTTCCTTTAACAGGTGTTCCACCTGCCAGTGGTTGGAGTTTTTATTGGGGTTCTTGTTGTAGGAATCCATGCTCAAACATTATAAATTCTGTTTCCTTAAGCTGGCGATTAAGAGCATATATGTATCCTTATAACAATTTAAACGTAAGTACTTGTTTTGACAATTCTCCAGCATTTGCAGAAATACCAAGAACAGTTATTTGTACAGGATATCCATTTACATATAACAACCTTGCATGGGACGCAGAACTCGATTCCTTAAAATATGAATGGGGACAACCATTATTATCAACTGGTGCCCCAATTATTGCTTATAATACAGGCTACTCTTATAGCAATTCATTACCTGATACTTCATTTAATGCTAACAATGTTGCAGCAACAATGAATCCATATACTGGTGAAATATCTTTTAAATCATACACAAACGGAGCTTTTGTTACTTCAACAAAAGTAACAGCATACAAATGTGGAACAAAAGTAGCAGAAATATGGAGAGATATGCAAATTGTACTTTTATCATGTGGCACTAATGCACCTCCATGGGTAACTCCTCCATTTCAAAATTCTTTAGGACAATATACTTTATACACTGATACTGTTTTTGCAGGCGACTTGGTAACATTTTCTGTTTCTGGAACCGATTTTGAATTCCTGCTAAATGGAAGTCCTCAAACTATTACATTAGAAGCATCGGGCTCACAGTTCGGAAATGTTATTGGAGGAAATCCAGCGACTATGAGTACAACTACAGGTTGCTTAAATCCTCCTTGTGCTAAACTAACACCTGCTCCCAACCCTCCAACTAACCCCTTAACAGGACCATTTGGATTACAAACTACATTCAGTTGGCAAACTGATTGTAGCCACTTAACAGGAAGCTTCGGTTGTGCTTCAACCAGCAATGTATATAATTTTGTTTTTAAAGTATTTGATGATTTTTGTCCTGCTCCGGCTATTCATATGTCAACTGTTACTATTGTTGTTATTCATCCACCTGAAATTAATGCTCCGGTATTCGATTCAGTTATAACAGATGGTTTAACAGGAAATAATATTTTGTTTTGGACTCCTGCAATTGATACTCTAAATCTTTTTCACGCATATTATATTTATAGTTCAACAAATTGCCAAGGACCTTTTAGCCTATTAGATTCTGTTTCTATTTTAAATAATTCATCATATGTTCATGTAGGAGCAAACGCAAATTCGTATCAAACTTTCTATTACCTTGAATCTATAACTGATTGCAAAACCTTAGTGCATTCAACTCCTTCAGATACACTTTCATCCTCATTTGTGGATGAATCTGCTTCAAGAATTACATGTATTTCTGTTGATAGTAATGGATATGTTGAATTACAATGGAAATCAAAATTTGATTATTCGAATTCGTTTAACTACTATCTAATATTTAGATCCTATTCTCCTTATTTACCTTTTAATTTAGTTGATAGCATAACAGATTATTATCAGACCTCTTTTATTGATAGCAGTGTAAATTCTACTGACAGTGTTTATTTTTATTATCTTAAAACAAGTTTGAGTTGCTTTAAAGGAAATAATTTGTCAGAACCATCAGATACTATATATACTATAATTCCTGGAGGATATCAAGTTAATGAATATCCGATGATTTATTGGTTGCCTATGTCTATCTTCAACCCTAATCCTCCGTATATAATTAAACGGAAAACATCAAATACAAATTGGATGATTATTGATTCGATGTATGGTCTGCTCTATATTGATTCTACAATATTCTGTGATGATACAGTATATTATATGTTAGAAATATATGATTCAAGCGGTTGTTTTTCAATTTCAGCAATCAAAGCTATATATATCAATAATTTGCCGATTGTAAGTTTTTCGGGTTTAAATTCAAATTATTGCACTAACGATAATATCGACACTTTATATGGAATACCACTGGGAGGAACATTCAGCGGTCCCGGAATTACTGCAAATCTTTTCGACCCATCTGTTGGAGCAGGAAATTATAATATTAAATATACTTACACAAATATTTACGGTTGCACCGATAGTTCAATTCAAAATGTAATTGTAAATTCGGTAACAGCTGTTAGTCTAAATATTATTGATTCGGTTTGTAAAAACACCGGACCATATATTTTTATGGGTTCTCCGGCAGGAGGTAATGTAACGGGACCCGGAATAAGTGGAGGAGCTTTTCATCCCAATTTAATTAGCCCGGGAACCTATAGTTATACTTATACATACGCTAACACATTTGGCTGTATAAGTTATGCAACAGATTCTATAAAGGTAAATCCAATTCCTACAATTAATTTTAGTGGTTTACAATTGGAATATTGCGTGGATGACCCAATAACAACAATCACGGCATTACCCTTGGGAGGAACATTTGAAGGAGTAGGAATTTCGGGTAATATTTTTAGTCCGTCAATTGCAGGTACCGGCTTACACAAAATAAAATATACATCTACAAATACTCATGGGTGCACTAATGCCGACAGTGTTAATGTTATGGTTTATCCTTTGCCAATGGTTTCAATAACAGGTCTAAGTAATTCCTATTGTATAAATAGTCCGGCAGTAAATTTATCAGGCTCGCCAACAGGAGGAACATTCAGCGGTAGTGGTATAGTTTCAGGAAATTTCAATCCTTCAATAGCCGGAGTAGGAACTCATAATATAACTTATACTTATACTGACATTCATGGCTGCACAAATTCCAGCTCACAAAATGTTCATGTTTTTCCTTTGACAACAACTAATTTCAGCGGGCTCCCAAATCAGTTATGTGTAAATTCCCAACAGATTGCATTAACAGGTTTTCCAACAGGGGGAGTGTTTAACGGAAATGGAATAAATGGCAATAGTTTTGTTCCTCAGCTTGCAGGTGTAGGCACTCATAATATTTACTATGTTTATATTGACACTAATGGATGTGTAAATCAGGCAAACTCAACAATTATTGTAAATCCACAACCAATAGTTAGTTTTTCAGGATTGAATTTAGCTTATTGTTTAATAGATTCTGTTATTTCTTTATCAGGTTTACCATTGGGAGGAACTTTCAGTGGAAGCGGAATTTTAGGTAATAATTTCAATCCTAAGTATGTTACCCCCGGATTTCATACAATTCAATATAGCTATACAGACTCTAATTCATGTAGTAATTCTACTTCACAAACAGTAGAGATTTATCCACTTCCTACAGTTAGTTTTATTAATCTTGATAGTTCTTGTTGTTTAAATACTCAATATCTTATAAATTTGAATGGAAGTCCATTGGGTGGTACTTTTAGTGGAAATGGTGTTATAGTTGATGTCTTTGTTGCATTGTTAGCCGGAGTTGGACTTCATCCATTGTATTATACTTTCACTGATTCCTTGAATTGTTCAAATACTGACACAGGATATATTTATGTAAATTCAGTTCCTTTAGCAGATGCGGGAAATGATACTTCGATGATTTGTTCTTCAAGTGGTGCTTTTATTGGCGGTCCGCCAACAGCGGGTTTGATATATCAATGGCATCCTACAAATGGTTTAAGCGATTCGACTTCTTCCAATCCTTTTGCTTCACCGATTTTTTCAACTGTTTACACAATTACAACAACAGATATATTAACAAATTGTTCATCAAGCGATGATGTTTTAATACTTTTGTTAAATACTCCAAATATTGATTTAGGCAATGACACAACAATATGCAATGGTGATAGTATTGAATTGTCATCTTCAATGTCAGCCCTAACTTATCAATGGAATAACGGTGATACTTCACAATCAATTATTGTATCGCCCACAATCAAATCATCCTATATTTTAACAATCACCGATGGAGTTTGTGCAAATGCCGATACTATCGAAGTAAGTGTTAATTCGCCTTTTGTTTCTCTTGGAAACGATACCGTAGTATGTGCTAATGACTCTATAGAAATTGATGCAGGAAGCAATCATGATGCATATTTATGGAATACAGGACAAACATCACAATCTATAGTAGCATCATCAAATGGCATTAGCACAACTTTAGCATATTCGGTAACAATAACTGACGAATATTGTCCTGCTTTAGATTCAATAAATGTAACATATACCAAACCAATAGCTAATCTTGGACCGGACATAATTCTTTATGCTGATGGTTCAACAATACTTGATGCAGGTTACGGATATAGTAGTTATTTATGGAGTGATGGTTCAACAAATAGAACATTGACAGTTGATTCTACCAGCATAGGAATTGGCTCAAAGGTTTTTATTGTAATACTAACTGATAGTTATGGCTGTACAAATACTGATAGCATAAAAGTCAGCTTTATTGAATATCCTTCACCTGAAACTCCATCGACAAATACGGTAATAATTTATCCTAATCCATCTGATGGTCAATTTGCAATAACAATATATGGAAAGCATGATGAATTAAATTTTGAAGTTATTAATGCTTTAGGACAATTGTTATTAAGGGGAATAATAAATTCAAGCGAAGACTATAAACAGGAAAAAATATTAAATTTATCATTTCTGGCACAAGGAGTTTATTCTATTAAACTTGAAAATAATGACATAAATAAGATTATTAAAATTGTTGTAAAATAAAATTGAACTGGACATCAGTAATTTTGATAGTGGAGTTTATTATTATTCTTTGGAATTTGAAGGTGTTTTGAAAGTTAAGAAAATGGTGGTTTTGAAATAAGCTTAATGTATTTGATTTTTTTTTTATTCTATCAACACAAATGCAGCCCAATAATAAGGATCATACTTTTTTCTCATTTCTTTTTGTGTTTCTAAGAAGGCTAATTTTATATCATTATTTTTCAAAAGTTTAGTATAAAATATTTTCATAAACTCAACAGTTTCCTTGTCAGGTATCTGCCATAAACTCATGATTATGAATTTTACACCGGCCATTTTAAAGGCACGTTGTAATCCATAGACTCCTTCGCTCCCTTTGATGTCGCCTAAACCGGTTTCACAGGCAGAAAGCACTACTATTTGTGTCTTTCGTAAGTCAATAGATGTAACTTCTAATGCAGTTAAAACACCATCTTCTTTATCATTTTTGTATTGTTTTTGCCAAACATTATTTGCACCTGCTAAAACTAATCCCGAACGCATTAAAGGATTCGTATTTTTTACAAATTGATTAAGACCAAAATCAGAGTTTTCAATTCTGGATTCATAGCAACTTACTGTTGTATCTTTCTTTTCTTCTTCAATTGAAGGATAAAAGAATCCATGGGTTGCTAAATGAAGAATATTGCATCCAGAGCTTGTTTTTTTAAAATTTTCTTCACTTGCATCACTTTTAGTAAAATAGTTGGTTTTAATTTTTTTTTCTTTAAAAAAGAAATTGATAATTTGTGTTTCTATTAGTGTGCCTTCTAAATAATTCCAAATTTCTGTTTCAGAGCTATCAGTATTATAGTTTATGCCTCCAAAAATGTTTACTGTTATGTTTGATGTTATTTCAGAGTTCTTGGGCATATATACTTTCCCTGTTGTACTTAAAGTGTTTATATTATAATTATCGCATAAAAATATGTTTTTGCCTTTTCCAAGTGCAGCTAAGGAAATTTTGTGTAAAATGCCATCTGGAGAATAGTAAATGGTTTTTATTCCTTCAAGATATTTTTCCAATGGTTGCCATATCAGTTTATACAAAGAATCGTTAGTTTTTGTAGGTGTTCCGTAAAGATTTTTAATAAAGCTATAACTCCCACTAGTTGGTTTATTCATTAAATCAAACAATTGTTTTTCTTCAAACAATTGAATCATTTTAGGATATTTTGAATTTAATCTAACTATTAGAGCACAATATATTACTGCATCTCCTCCATCTTTTTCTCTTATCCTGAAATGTGTGAATTCAATAGCTGCTTCATCAGGTTTCAGACTGTCCCGCACATTTTTCCAAGTTATTTGCAAATCTTTTCTGTAATCACCAAAAATCTGTGAACTTTTAACAAGTGACTTTTCCATTGTATTTGCCTTGTTTTCCAGTATATTCAAATCTTTAGTTCGCATCTCAACTGGAGTAGAATAGAGGACAGATATTTCCTTCTGAATAGATAGCCACTCATCGTATTTCTTTAGCAAAACCGAATCATTGCTATTGAGAATTGATAGACGCATGGCAGTGCTTGACTTAAGCATCAAGCCTTTGTTTTGTAAAATAAGATTATATGCTGAACAAGTGATTTTCGGGTTCTTTACTTTTCTTTTTAATGTGTAAGCAATGAAAGAATGCATATCGGGCAAACGTGTTTGATAATACATTTCCTTTTCACTTTCCGACAAAAATGTGAAATCCTGAAAAGTGTTATTGCTGATGATATTGATGTAGTTTAGAGTCAATTCTTCCTCTGTCCGATAATCACCAATGGATTCATAAAGAGCAGCCAACATTTTCAACACTTCGGCATAAGCAGGATGATATGGTCCTAAAACCTTTTTTATATTATTTGCTTTACCTAATATAAATTTTACTAATATTTTAGTAGGTAAAAATTGATCTTCACGATTTCTTTCCAATGCACGTTCATCAATCATTTGGTTAACCAGTTTTATTTTAATTGTAATTATTATTGGTTCAAGAATTGAATGAGCATCTTCATTTTCATTTGTAGGGAGCAAACTCGATAACTTCATTTTATTTATCATTGAGATTGCATTTAATGAAATGCAATTTTGTTTTGCCTGGTCCATCTTTATTTGCAATGACTTAGTAGTGTCGCCTGTTAATTTGTACCACAATGCAATATTGTTCATAATTATATAAACATCGGGATGTGGCATCTGACAATTAGCTTCAAAAATAGAGTCAGCTTTTAAAAACATTTTTCCCGAATTGAGTAAGTCTTCATTATTTTTATTCTCAGAACTTGCATAATATTCTTTTAACAAGTAAACAGATGCCAGGTTGTTCAAAACTATTGCAAAAGCAGGGTGTTGATTCAAATAATTATTTTCTATTATTTTTCGTGATTCAGTTATCAGTTTAGATGCTATGTGGTAATTGCCTATATCATTATACAATGCTCCTAAGTTGTTAATGCATATTCCTGATTGAATGCTATTTGCTGCCGGACTTTTTTTATAAATATCAACCGCTGTGATAAATAATTTTTCTGCTTGCATATAATTTCCCTTGTTATAGTAAAAAACTGCAAGATTATTCAGTGCCGAAGCATAGAAAGGATTTGAATGTCCGTATTCTGTTTCGCAAAGTGAAACTACCTCTAAGAATAAGGATTCTGCTAAAGGAGAATTTCCAGCGCTATTATTATAAGAAGCTTGATTTGATATATTTACGATATTTGCACCTTGTGATTTTCCACCATTTTTTTTATAAATATTTTCTGCCTGTAAAAAATAAATCTTTGCTTGTTTAAGAAAAATAATGTCGTTTTCGGAACAACCCATGTCGTTATAAACACCTGCATAACTGCTAAGAATATTGGCATATTCCGGTTTTTCAGGACCATATATTTTTAAAGCTATTTTTTCTGCTTTTTTAATCAAAACTAAAGCTTCCTCTAAATTGCCTGAACTTCTGCAAATGATTGAAGCATTTTCGAGAGAGCTGACATAGTTGGCATCATCTGTTGCTTTAAAGGCTTCTCTATGTTCAACCTCTTTTAATGCATAATATTTTGCTTTTAAAAAGCTTCCAAGATAAAAATGTGAAATAGCAAGACTATGTAGCATATTAGCATATTGAAGAGAGTTCTCTCCTATGATTCCACGGAACAATGCTGTAGTCTCTTCAGCATAATACAGAGCTGAATCATATCTGCATTGATTCAGATGTTTCATACGAAGGCTGTCCGTTTTTATCCATGGTTGAGAATTGCAAATTGAACAGGAAATCAATAAAATGAAGAAAATAGTTATACTTGTTTTCACAATAATATTAAATTTGGTAGATGTTCAAAAGTAATTAAAAAAAATCTTTTAAAAAAGTTTTATTATTGTTAATTTGGATGATTATTTTTATCAGATTATGAAAACACTATTATTTTGCATATTTCTTATAATATTATCAAATTTTATTAAAGCTCAGGATACCATTTTCATGAAAAGTGGTGCAATAATTCCGGCGATAATAATGGAAATAGGTGATGTTGAATTAAAATATAAAAAATTTGCACAAGCCGAACCAGCAGGAATTTACTCTGTTTTTATTAGCGATTTGGCGAGTATTCATTATTTGAACGGAAATGTTGTTGATTACACTAATTATGTTCCAGATGTTAATAAAAAGCCCGAAAAAGAAACATTGAAAGAAGCCGGCACCTTATCAACTATGAGATTTAATATGGAATTGAGCGGATATTATTGCAATAGAAATGAATCCGACAATTTGAGACTTTTCTGGAGAAACCTAAACAATGATAACAGCCTTGATATAGGATACAAACCATTTTGTTATTCACTAAACATAGGTATGGGTACAGTAATGGGGCCTCACAAAAGAACCTGGTTTGGAGATAAGATACAATTGATATTTACTCCATCAGATGCTATTTATGCAACAAACGATTATAATGGAGGTTCCAATGAAATCAAATTAAAAATGTTTTATTTTAATATTATGTTTTATTTAGGTCGTACCCTTAACCATAAAAAAACCTTGATGTATATTTTAGAACCTGGTATAGAGTTGGGTTTTATGAGTGGATTAATAAAAATTCACGATACTAATTATAATGTATCCCATGTGAGTGGTATATGTGCCCATTTAGCTACTGGATTTGACTGGAGTATTTCCAAAAGATTTTTAGCAAGCATTCGTGTAGGTCAGCGATTTATGGATGTTGAAGAAATGCATGAATCAAGTAAAAGTAAAACAGGTTATTCATCGTTTCTTGTTAATCCTCCCACCAATAACAATCATGTTAGCGTTAATTGGAGTGGAACCTATTTCAGTCTTGGTATTTCATATTGTTTTTATACAAAAATAAAATTAAGCGGACAGAAGTAATCCTATTTGGAATTTTTATTTTAGTAAATCCATATTTACTTTTATCCCATACTTGTTGGAATTATATTGAATTTTAGGTTTCCTAATTAAAAAGTGTATTAGTATTTCAACTATTGAATAATAATCTTTTCAGAAAAAACAATATCTTTTGTATGAATTTGAAGTAGGTGTAACCCTTCTGAAATTTTATTATTTATATCAATTTCAATTTCTTTTGAATTAATATTTGTGATAGTTTTTTCGTAAACCTTCATTCCGATATAATTATAAAGTTTTACAGTAAAATACTTTTCTTTTAAGCTTCCTCTTGTTTTAATAAAAAATTGATTTTTACATGGATTTGGATAAACTGAAACAATTTGAAAAGGCTCTTTACCTGTTATTACTGATATTGGACCATAATATTTAAATTTGCCATCAAAATCAGTTTGTTTTAAACGGTAGTAATAAATAGTGTTTTTCTCTATTTCATTATCCACATAGCTATAGGATTTAATAGTATTGCTATTTCCTGCTCCTTTTATACTTGATAAACCTATATAATTTTTAGCATTAATTGAGCGTTCAATTGTAAAATAGTCGTTATTGGTTTCGGATGCTGTTTCCCATTGTATTAGTATATGCTGATTGTTTTGATTTAGTTTTGCTAAAAAATTTATTATTTTAATTGGAGTTGGAATACAAGGATTAGGAAAACAAGAATTATTGCATGATGTTACTGTTCCCTCGGCATAGCCACAGTTTTCTGCGGAAACTCTGGTACAAACCGTACTAATACAACAGCAAATTAAAGCTTTAGGATTCACTGCTTTAAAATTTATATACTCGTTATTTATAAATATGCATGGAGATTGTTTAATTTTTTTTTGCATAGTAGTACAAAAATTATACTCAAATAAATTAAATTTTATTATTGTATCAATTCCTGTAAAATTAAGATTAGTGTATTCTTTATTAATGTTATATGATAAATCATGCAAATAATCAAGAAATTTATTTGGATAGTATTTTTGAATAAGAATTTGTTTTTTGTTTTCGTCCAACTCATCCTTTCCATGTAAACTTGTGTAATTTCCATCTTTATCTTTATTTACGATAAACCACAAATTAAAATTAATCCTATCCTGGTTTTTCTTAATAATTGGGATTAGCTCTTTTTCCAATTCAATTGCATAGGGGCAAAGGCTCATCACATAAAGGTCAATTCTGATAGTGTCCTGAATTAGCAATAAACTGTCAATGTGCTTTTCAAGTTGAGTTTTTGAAGAGTTAAATTCATTTTGGGCAACAAAATTATTTGCTGTAAAAATGTTAATAGCAAATACTACGATTGTAAGAAATTTAGTTGTTTTCATAAGCAGTAATTTAAGTTAATTTTAGTTTAAGGTTTAGTTTTGAATTTTATTCAAAGCTATTACATAATTAGTTAATTTCCAAATTATTTAATGATTTTTTTTAAATAAATACATAATTGCTGTTATTCCTTAGTTATTCGAGGGAATTACATTGAATTTTAGGTTTCCAATTAAAAATTAATTATTCTATTAAAAAACTTTTTTTTAATTTTACCCAATTGAATTGAATTTGATTATGAATAAAGAAACAATTACAATTAGAAACGATATTAGCGAGCTG
>CAYLPA010000083.1:0-1637 GCA_964385385.1 uncultured Saprospiraceae bacterium
GAAACTCCGATGGCTGTAAACATAGTTTTAATTTCTTCGTTTTCGAATATTTTGTGAGGCATAGCCTTTTCAACATTAAGAATTTTTCCTCTCAATGGAAGTATAGCTTGAAACATTCGGTCTCTGCCTTGTTTGGCTGTTCCGCCGGCAGAGTCACCTTCAACAAGATAAATTTCGCAAAGAGCAGGGTCGCTATTTGAACAATCTGATAATTTCCCTGGTAAACCTGAGCCTGTAAGAACATTTTTTCTCTGAACGAGTTCTCTTGCTTTTCTGGCAGCATGTCGGGCAGTAGCTGCAAGTATTACTTTGCTTACTATTGTTCTGGCTTCTTTAGGATGCTCTTCTAGGTAATAACTCAAAAGCTCGCTAACAGTTTGGTCAACAGCTCCCATAACTTCGGAATTTCCCAATTTTGTTTTAGTTTGACCTTCAAATTGTGGTTCGGCAACTTTGATAGATAAAATTGTTGTGAGTCCTTCTCTAAAGTCATCACCACTAATATCAAATTTAAGTTTAGAAAGCATGCCTGATTTCTCGGCATAACTTTTTAGTGTTCTGGTTAAAGCTCTTCTAAAACCTGATAAATGAGTTCCACCTTCAATTGTGTTTATGTTATTAACATAGGAATGTAAGTTTTCTGAAAAGGAAGTGTTATATTGCATAGCAACTTCGATGGGTACTCCATTTTTTTCACCATCAAAAGTAATTGGTTCAGGGATTAATTTTTCACGATTTGCATCAAGATAATTAATAAAATCTTTTAATCCATTTTCGGAATAAAAAGCCTGGTATGAATCTCCATTGCCATTGTCTTCTTTTGGGCGTTCGTCAGTAATTGTAAGTTTCACACCTTTGTTAAGGAAAGATAATTCTCTGAGTCGGTTTGATAATATTTCAAAACTAAAAGTCGTAACAGTAAAAAGGCTTTTATCTGGAATAAAAGTTGATTTAGTTCCTCTCTTATCAGTATCGCCAATAGTTTTAACATCATATTTTGGGATGCCACATTCGTATTCCTGAATATAATGTTTTCCTTCTCTGAAAACTTCAACTTTCATGTCAGACGAAAGTGCATTCACGCAAGAAACTCCAACACCATGTAATCCACCGGAAACTTTATAAGAACCTTTGTTGAATTTTCCTCCTGCATGAAGGATTGTCATAACAACTTCCAAAGCAGATTTTTTTTCTTTCTCGTGCATGTCGGTTGGAATTCCACGACCATTATCCTGAACAGTAATAGAATTGTTTTCGTGGATAAAAACATCAATTTGGTTGCAATGACCTGCAAGTGCTTCATCAATTGAATTGTCAACAACTTCAACAACGAGATGATGAAGTCCTCTTGTGTTAAGGTCGCCAATATACATTGCGGGTCTTTTTCTAACTGCTTCTAAACCTTCTAAAACTTGTATGTTTTCTGCAGTATAATCTTGTGTTAATTCGTCTTTTTTAATATCATTCATAACAAAAAAATAGCTTGGTTTTAATATGCTGCAAATTTACAAAAAAAACAAATATAATTATGCATAAAAACATCAATAAAATCAATGTTTTTATTAACAATATTAATAAAAAATTAACAGCTTGGAAATTGTGAATTAATTGGGCTTAATTAATGCTGTTTTGTGGGG
>CAYLPA010000083.1:1737-3370 GCA_964385385.1 uncultured Saprospiraceae bacterium
TATTAAAAACCTACAAAGCATAAGTTAAACCGGCAAGAAAATGAAATCTGTATGATGGATAATTATTCCATAAATAATATCTGTTTCCTGTGATATTATTGAAGTTGACAAAGCAAGACCATATTTTTGAATAGCGATATTCAATTCCTAAATTAATATCGAAGATTCCATTAATTTTAGATGCTTCAACAGCATTGGTCGAATCATTATAAGTTTTGGCATATCTTTCACCGATGGCAAAAATATCTGCTTTTATAATAATTTTATTTTTAAGGTTGTAGATTGCAGATAATGTAAGATCGAAATTAGGCTTTTGCCAGGCTTTCATTTCTACACTTAGGTCGGAATAATTATAATAATTTGCTCCTAAAAGAAGTTTTAGCTTTTCGCTTTTTTGGTAAGAAATTTCAGCTTTGGCATTTAAAAGTTGAACATCGTCATAAATTACGGTGAATCTATTGTTTAAAATACAATTTGTGTCATTGACGAAAAATGGCATATGTTCTATATCAGTAAGTGAAACACTGGCATTGAAATCAATATCTTTACTGAAGTTTGAAATAATTCCTCCAAAGATTTTGATTTTGTTATTTGTGTATTCTAAGGGAAGTGTAGAATTTGTAAATGGATTTTCTTTATTAAAAGTTTTGTAATTTGCTTTTTCCATTCCACCACTTATACCTACATTAAGAATTAAGATTTTTTTAATAACATCAACATTCATTTCAATAAGTGGATAGAAGCTAATGGTTGAAACAGTGTCAGCTTTTACTGATGAATTTATTCCGATTTTAAAATTAAACTTATTAAAAGAAGTGCTTAAATATGGCATTAGTTTAACAACGGCATTGTTTGTTGTTAGGCTAAGCGAATCCCATTTGTTATTATAAAAATCAACATTGGCAAGCAGTCCGAGATTTTGTGATTCTGTAAATTTTATCAACTGAACATTTTTGTTTATATCAGCAGTAAAATTGATGTTATTCTCAAATATTATATCATAGTCGGAATAATTGTAATATGATAAACCGACTTTATAGTTCAATTTATTTACCGTATTATGAATGTTGAAATATTTAAGTTTAGCAGTGGTAAGAAAATATTGTTGTTTGATGTCATTTTTGTCGGGAAGTAAACTATCAGCGAAAACATTGAGATTATATCCATAATAATGAATAGCATTTCTTTCATAATTAACATCTGCAGTAAGCACATAGTTTTTCATGAATTTTTTCCCGTAAAGATTTATTTGGTTATCGCTAAATCCGCTGAAAGCATAATCCTTTATTTCGCCTGATGAAGAGAAATGTTTTAAATTCAAACCGTAAGAAACTTCTCTAGAACGGGTGTTGTTATAGAAATATTCAAAATAAGGTGTTGTATAATTTCCAAAACCGGCTTTAATTAGATGACTATAAAGTTTTGTGAGAGGTTCGCCAAGCATTTTTGCAGCTTTCACCGGTTGAACATTAAAAGGTGTTTCAATTTTTTTTGAGCTGATATAATAGTTTAATGCCGGTTTTTTTGAAGTTGAATCATTTATTTGTGGATTTTGATTTATTTTGAAAGCATCAGAAATTGTTGGAGTATAATCTCCGATAACTTCAACTTTTGCATTATAACCGTCTTCCTG
>CAYLPA010000083.1:3470-11359 GCA_964385385.1 uncultured Saprospiraceae bacterium
TCTTTTGGATTATTATCCAAAGGCTCTTCTTTATCTAATTCATCAATTACTTTCCAAAATTCTTCATCATCTTCAATGATAAAAATATCAGTATCTTGTTTTTTTTCTTTCAGTTTTACTTTTCGTTTTTCTTCGGCTTTCTCAGCTTCAATAATAGAATTCAGTTTCATGTGAGCAATTTTTACTAAATCGGAACCATCGTAATTATCGATAATACTTTGAAGTGTTGCTTTTGCCTGATTGGTATTGTCAGTTCTTATGTGAATATCAGCAAGCAGGATAAAGCATTT
The DNA here is from genome assembly GCA_964385385.1 of uncultured Saprospiraceae bacterium. GTDB lineage: Bacteria > Bacteroidota > Bacteroidia > Bacteroidales > CAYLPA01 > CAYLPA01. The sequence goes on from CAYLPA010000083.1 coordinate 3,761, forward strand.
TACCACCCAATATTCGTAAGAAGGTATTTGGCTTATCAAGTCAAAGGAAATTGTTTCAGCTTGCTTATAATTTCCCATATTGTATTGAATTAGGGCAAGGTAGTATTTTGCTTCGGCACCAATTTCGCTTTTAGTTAATTTTGCTGTTACTTCAAATTCAGTTTGGGCTAAAGCAATACTGTCGATTTTCATTGCTGACTTAGCAATTGTAATATGGGCTTGATTTATTAGCTCATTAGATATTTTTTCTGTTGATAAAAGTATTTCTGATGCTTCAATTGTTTTTGAATAATTTTCAAGTAAAAAATTACACTCCATTTGCCCTGCTCTTGCTTTAATAATATTGTTTTTGTATTCAGCAATTTTTTCAAGTTTTATATAATTTTTCAAAGCTTCTTCATAATTTTTCAACTTAAAGTTTATATATGCAGCCCTTAATTCTGATTTCTCAGAGAAGTTAGTAATAGGATTTTTAGAGACAAAATTATATCCTTTCAAAGCTTCTTCGAATTTACTGGCTCTGAAATCACATTCAGCTTTATAGAAATAAGCATCAGTTATAAATGCACCAAAAGGAAATTTTTCAATATAATTTTTAAATCCAATAGTTGATTTTTCACAATCGCCGTTCATATAATTTTTTTCAATAGAGAGATAAGTAATAGAATCCTGTTCTGTGTCAGAAACTTCGGCGAAAGGTAATTCCTGAACATAAACGAAAAATTCTTCAACTTTATTCAGGTTGATATAAATATTTCTAATGCTGACTAAAGCTTCTTTAGATTCAGGTGTTCCGGGATAATCAATAACGATTTTTTTAAGTGTGTTCAATGCTAAATCGTTGTTATCGTTATTAAAATAAACAAGACCTTTTTTTAGTAGCGATTTTTTTACATAATTGTTATCAGCAGGATAATTTTCAATAATTCTTGTTAAAGTTTGAAGAGCTTTTTCATTGTTTTCTAAAATAAGATAACTTTTGGCAAGTTCAAAAAGAGCAGCATCGGAATATGTTGATAAAGGAAAATCATCGGCAAGTTTTGTTAATGTTTTTGATTTTTTATCAAATTGTCCGAGAACGCCTAAGGAAAGTGATTTTTGATATAAAGCATAATCAGTGTCGCGAAGTTTTAGTTCAATAGCTTTATCATAATATTCAATGGCATCGCTAAAATCTTTGGTAACAAAATATGAATCACCGGTTCGCAGATAAGCATCGTTTATCAACAGAGGTTCTTCATTTGTTTTGTTAGTGAGAAATTTTCGGTATTCAATAATTGCTGCTGAATAATTTTTCTTTTTAAAATGAGCATAACCCAAATTATAGTTTGTAGTGTTATAGTAAGGAAGAGTGAATGCTCCTGCCGACAAAAGAAAAGTATTGTAGTTTTTTATAGCCAAATCAAATTTCTCGAGTCGATAATAGGCTTCAGCTTTCCAGTAGTAACTTTCAGCAGTAATAGTTTTATTATAAATATTTTTTAAAGACTTATCAAAAAGTTCAATAGCTTCGTCTAATTCCCCGTCATTGAAATATTCGACACCTCTGAAATAAGTTATTTTTTGATAAGCAATTTTTAAATCATCGCTTTTATTTTTAATTTTTTCTATTGAAAAAAGAGCATTTTTGTAGTTTCTTGTTGATAAGTATAAATTAACAAGATATCTGTTTGCTTCGTTAATTCTTGGGGATTTGGGATATTCTTCAATATATTTTTGAAAAGCATTTATTGATTCGTTATAAGGATTGTAGCATAATTCATAAGCTAATTTTGCATAGTTAAAAAGAGCATCTTCCTTAATTTCTTTATCAAAATTCATTTTATAGGCAGAGAGAAAAGAATTATATGCGAATTGTTTTTGATTAGTTTTTATATAGCAATCAGCAAGGTGGTAATATGTGTTCTGTGTTAATGAATCGTTCTCGTAAGCAATATTTTTAAAAATACTTATAGCTTTTTTAAAATTGTCTGTTCTGTAGTAAGCATATCCTAACTGATAGATGTCATGTCTTGATAAAATATTATGATTTTTTTGTTTATACATTTCAAGATATGGGATTGCTTCTTTAAATCGTGAAGTGTTATAATATGCTTCACCTATCAAGCGGGCAATTTCAGGAGCTCTTCTTTTTGTAGATTTTTCAAGCAGGGCAGGGGCAACTTTTAGCAGCTCATCGTAGTTTTCCTGAAGAAAATATATTTGAACTATGTAGTATGGAATTATTGGGCTGAAAAGTTCGTTGTCTGATAATTTGTTAAATCCTTTTAATGCTGTTTCGTAGTTTCCTTCAATGTAGGCAATATGTGCGTAATAGTAGTTGGCAGGAGCAGTGTATTTTGTTTCTTTATTTATGATTTCGTATAAAGTTATTTTAGATTTATCATAATCTTCTAAACAAAAATTGCTGTAACCTCTTTTAAAATTATATTCAATAAGCTGCTCATCTGAAAGGTCATAAACATCAACTTTCTCAAAATACTTTATAGTTTCCTTATATTTCTTTTTAGTGTAGTAGAATTTCCCCAGCAGAAAATATGTAATTTTTACTTTAGAATTTTCAGGGTGCATTTTAATAAAATTCTTCAAAAGATATTCAGCGTCATTATTGAAAAGTTCTAAAGCACAAAGAGCTGAATAATATTCTGCATCGGTTTTTATTTGCGATTGAGATGCAGGAATTAAATCTATGGTGTTTATAAACTTTTTTTGAGCCGCCCCATATTTTTCTTTATTGAAAAGTTCGATGCCCTGTTTATATTCTGCTTCTGGATTATTGTAAATTGCAGTCTTCTGAGCAATTGCAATATTGTTTATTCCAAGATATGCAGTTAAAATGAAAAATGAAATTAGATGTTTTATTTTCATGTGTTTTAATTTTCTTAATTGACCGATGGTTTTATTTATAAACTTATTAATTTTTCAACCTTCATCCTTATCAAACATGGAATACCCATGTTTGATCATATATGTTGTGGTGTACTTTAGTACATGGGTATTTCATTTTGAATAAGTTTTATTATTTGTTTTAAAATCTATTTTTTCCGACATTTTCATGTATATTGATTTTGATATATTGTCAATATATTCAAGCAAAGTATCAATATATTAATCTTTAAAATTAGTAATAAAGTAAAGCTGTATTCTAATAAAAAACAATAATTATCAACAGGTGATTATTAAAAACTTTTGTGCGGACTTTGTAATAAAACTCTGATTTTTCGTGTTGTAGGATTATATAATAAAAGCGGAATGAAATCTGAAAAATAAAAAAAAGAAAACAAATTCTGTAAGCGGGATTCTGTAAACCGGCAGAGCCGGATTTCTATCATTTATCTTGAGTTATCGTTGCCGACAACTTCAAACGACCCACCCCCCGAGATTGGACGAGCAGTCCTTAAGCCCCGGTATATGTGATCTTTCAACCCATAAGGTTTACCCTTCCGAAATGTCGCCATGACGGAACGTGAGCTCTTACCTCACATTTTCACCCTTATCCTGACAAATAAATTCGTTAGGACGGTTATTTTCTGTGGCACTTGCTGTTTTCCGATTACCGGAAACCTTCCCGTTAGGAAGTATGGTGCTCTGTGTTGCCCCGACTTTCCTTCCCGAAATAAATTCGGAACGATAGAACGAATTTGTTTTCTTTGTGCAAAAATATGAAAAATATCAATTGATTTTTTTGATTGGTAATTTTAGATTGATTTTTGAAATATAAAATATTTTTGTATTTTTGAATATCGTTTAACGAATTATTATAATTTCTCCCCAATTATTTAAAAATGAAAAATCTGATTTTAATATTGACTCTATTTTTTTCTATTATACTTACATTTGGACAAAATGACAGCAATACTTTTTTTGATGAATTCAGTATTTTATTAAACAAAACAGATGTAAAAAACTATAACACTAATGATAGGATTGGATTAGGAATAGGTGTATATCTAAAATTTTTTGATACTCATAAAGTTAACATTCTTTTCGGATTTGAATATAATCGAACAAGTCAATTTAAAAAAAATATGTGTGAAGGACATTTTGCTAATTCAACAGATATAACTTATTACATTAATAGTATTTCAGTTCCCATAACAATGAGAATTAATATTGGTAACAGATTAAAAGCTTTTATTGAATCAGGAACTTTTCTTGACCTGAATGCAGGAGCAAGAAGAAAAGGAGTAATGCACACATGCTTGCCAAATGACAGCAATCAAGTTGAATGTAAGGAATTTGACTTTGAAGAAAACGCAGGTGTTTCAAGTATAAATTATGGGATTTCGTTTGGAATAGGAATTATTATTCCAATTTCAAAAATAAAGCTTGTAATAAAACCGGATTATAAATTTGGTGTAGGAGCATTATACGATGATTATGGAGACCAAATTTACAACAGATATTTTAGAGTAATACTTGGAATTATAATTTAAATGGCGGTAATTAAATCAAAATGGGGAATTTACGAGTTTTAACAAACAAAATTTTAATGTAGCCTGCTTTATTTTATTCAAAATTTTGTTTATAAATAAATATAATAAAACTATTTGCCTTTAATAAATAATTTATTATATTTGCGTGATTATTATGATTATATAAACTTAAAGAATATTAATTTTTAAGTCTTTTTTTTCGTTATATCAATATATAATGGAAATAAACGGAAGTTACGGTTATACAAATGTTATACACAAGGCAAGTTGTCCAGAAATAAGTAGATATTAATAAAAACTTTTGAATTATTCCGAATATGGAAAGTTGGAAAATAAAAGAACTTGAAGAAGCTGTTCTAAAAAGTCATGGGATATCATATGCTGACAAAATTCATGAACCCCTTCAATCCTTCCATTTAAAAAGTATGATGGCTTTCTATCATGCTGAAGAATATCAAAAGAACTTAAACGAAATGCTTAAAGCTTCTGGAGAGACAGGTAAAGCTAATATAGATGCCAATGCAACATTAATGGCAATTTTCCAAGCTTTATCTAATGAGAAAAAAGGCGATAAAGTTATATTGGCAAAATTTAAGGCAGAAGCTAACTTGATTGCTTCAGCTCAAGCTATTCATTCACTTTTTGATATAATTGCTTCTATTGTTTACTTAGCTCTTAAACTTGATTCTTATCCAAATCCTCTTCTGGAGAATAAAATCAATCTGTATTCAGTCAACAAATTTTTAAAGAAAAATCCCATTTGTTTAAAAACTCTGGGTGCAATAAAAAATATTATTTCATCTCCTGAATTTGACTATTTAGCAGCTTATGTAAATACTACGAAGCACCGAAGCCTCGTTTCTTCTTCACTTTCTGCTTCTTTTGTTGAAAATAAAAGTGGAATACTATTAAAAGGGTTTACATATGTAGATTATAAAGGAAATCTAAAACATTATAACAAAAAATGGTCGCAAGATTTTATTCTTGTAGACTTCCAGAAGTTGAGAAGCGTGTTATTTTGTCTTGGTGATACCCTAAACAGTTATTTAAAATAGAACTAAACACTTTGCTGTCGCTCGTCTCCCGATGAGTGCCATTAAGAATAAAGTACAGCATGCACCATATTCAAACATTAATCCCTATCTAACAACCGCCTCCGTAGCACCAACGCCATATTTTGCAATTGATGCATCGTAATATTCAATATTATATTTGTCAAAAGCTTTCCTGATTTCTGATTTTAGAATTCCTTGCCCTACTCCGTGAATTACAACCAATTTTTTTATCCTGTTTGCTAAAGCACTCTCAAGACATTTTTCGAAATAGTTAAGCTGGATATTTAATATTTCTATTTTGTTTAAATGTGAAAATTCCTTTTTTATTTCTCCTATGTGTAAGTCAATTTCGGCGGTTTCCTCATCAATTTTATGTTTGTCAATAAAATCATTTTTGCCGGCTTCCTTCATTTTTGACTGACTTTGTAATATGTTTTTTGATTTTAAGTTTTCTTCTAGAGGAACTTGCGATGTTATCTCACAAATTGTAAAAATTAGTGAACGTTCTGATAGAAAAGAATAAGATTTGTAATTTTCTTCTTTAAAAAAACGTGAGCCTTTAATATTAAAATTACTGTCAGCAGGAAGTAATATTTTTTCGGTTTTTTCGCTGTGAAAAAGTATTTGAACATTTCCATTTAGCCAATTTACCAATTCTTCCCTTTCAAAAGTTTGTAATAATAATTTTGAGTTGGCTGATACAGAACCGAAATCAAAACCTTTAAAAGAATTATTTTCTTTATGATGAAAATTATAAAGAATTTCAAAATTGCTATGATTTATAATAAAAAGGTCAATATTGCCTGTTAAAAGAAATTGTTGATTTTGTGGAATAAATGCCAAATAAACTCCTTTTGCTAACTTTGTTAGTGAGCTAAAATTTAGCAAAGCTGATGGTTTATCTTCAGGAGTTTCTTCTTGTTGAATAGTTTTTTCTTCGGAAATTTTTATATCGTAATCTGTGTCGAATAAATTCCTTGCAGAATCGGAACTTGATGGTTCTATAACGATAAGGTTACCAATAAATGTAGGGATTTCAAAACCATCTTCAATAGTAACATCAACAGTTTTAGAATCAATAATTCTACTTACAATTCCGCCACCATTTTCGTTAAGAAATTTCACCTTGTCGCCAACTTTTATTTTCATAATTGATATTTTTGACAAAATTAATATAATTTTGGCGTTAAATTTTTTTATTAAAAAATTATTAGAGAATGATAAAAGTAGGAATTATTGGAGGCTCTGGTCTTGAGAAATTAAATATGTTTAAAGATGCCGAGGAGTTGGTTATTGATACAGAATATGGCAAACCAAGCTCAACTTTATTAACAGGCAAAATCAATAATGCTGAAGTTGCAATTTTGTCGAGACACAACAGAAAACATACTATTCCTCCAACACAAATTAACAACAGAGCAAATATAATGTCGTTGAAATATTGGGGATGCGATTGTATTCTTTCAACAGTTGCTTGTGGTAGTTTAAAAGAAGAAATCGCTAAAGGTCATATTGTTTTTCCCGACCAGTTTATTGATTTTACTCGCCACAGAGCAATTTCATTTTATGAAAAGTTTGAACATGGCAAAATGGCTCATACTCCAATGGCTGACCCTTTTGATGAAAATTTGCGAAAAATCTTAATTGAAACTGCAAAAGAATCCAATTTGGTTTATCATCCGAAAGGAACTGTTGTTACAATTGAAGGACCAAGATTTTCGACAAGAGCAGAATCGCATATGTTCCGAAGTTGGGGAGCAGATTTAATTAATATGACATTAAGCCCTGAAGTGATTCTGGCAAATGAAGCTGAAATTCCATATGCAGCTGTTGCACTAAGCACTGATTACGATTGTTGGAAAATAGATGAAGATCCTGTTAGCCTGGAAGCTGTACTGGAAATTTTTAAAGAAAATGCTAATAATGTTACTAAACTTATTGTTGATACAATTTCTAACCTGACTAATTCATAAAAAATAAAAATTTGTTTTATTTAAATGTAAATTAATACATTATAAGAATGTGTTTTAAAAAAATGTTTTTCAATATTCAACAAAGGTGCGTTTCTTTTTGCCCTACTCTTCGTTGCAAACCCTTTGCAGTATGAG
>CAYLPA010000084.1:0-1098 GCA_964385385.1 uncultured Saprospiraceae bacterium
TTACAAAGTATTTTGGTGATTTCAAATTTCAGTAATTTTAAATTTTAGTTTTCTTTTATTTCCCTATTTTATTTCCTAAAATATTCTATTTTTGTGAGCTAAATTTAAAAATAAAAAAAATATGAAAAAAATGCGATTAATTATTATTTCAAGTTTATTATTATTTGTTGCAGGATTAAATTCTAATGCCTGTACAAATTTTTTAATTACAAAAGGAGCTTCAATTGACGGTTCTACAATGATAAGCTATGCTGCCGATTCACATGTTCTTTATGGAGAATTATATCATTGGTCAGCAAAAAAATATAAAGAAGGTACTATGCTGGATGTTTATGAATGGGATACCGGCAAGTTTATGGGAAAAATAAAACAAGCCAGACAAACTTATAATGTTATTGGCAATATGAACGAATGGCAGGTTGCGATAGGCGAAACAACTTACGGTGGCAGAAAAGAACTTGCTACTCAAAAAGGGGCAATTATTGATTATGGAAGTATGATGTATATCGCTCTTCAGCGTTCCAAAACTGCTCGCGAAGCCATAAAAGTTATGACAACTTTAGTTGCAGAATATGGATATGCAAGTGTTGGTGAATCTATTTCTGTTTCCGACCCTAACGAAGTTTGGATTTTTGAAATTATCGGAAAAGGTGAAGGTGATAAAGGTGCTGTTTGGGTTGCACGACTTATCCCTGACGGATATGTTAGCTCTCACGCAAATCAGGCAAGGATTACTACTTTCAATTATCAAAAAGAAAACAAATGGGATGAATCAAATGCGAATACTTTTAATTCTCCCGATGTTATTTCTTTTGCAAAAGACATGGAATGGTACAAAGGAAAAGATAAAGATTTTAGTTTCTCCGACACTTATGCTCCTGTTGATTTTGGTGGTGCTCGTTTTTGTGAAATTCGTGTATGGGCATTTTTCAATGATGTTACAAGCGGAATGGATAAATATTGGGAATATGCTAAAGGTCATATCCAACATGATGACCCTAACGGATACGCTTCTAATCGTATGCCTTTATGGGTGAAACCTGAGAAAAAAGTTTCTGTTCACGATATGATGAACTTTATGAGAAATCATTTGGAAGG
>CAYLPA010000084.1:1198-3789 GCA_964385385.1 uncultured Saprospiraceae bacterium
CAGGACATTAAATAATTACAAAAGATTAATTTTTTAGTTGATAGCTTAAATATAGAAAGGCATAAATATTATTATTAAGAAAGCTAAGATTTTTTCTTAGCTTTTTTTATATATCTTTGTGTTAATAATTGTTAGTTATTTTTTTGATAATATGTAAATATCAACTCCAACTCATAAACTGTGGAATAAAATAAACTTTATTTTTATGGGCTTTAGCTATATTATTATATTAATATTTATCATTTAACAATTCATTGTGATAGAGAAAAATTATAAATATGAAAAATTTTATAAAAAATCTTGAAATAGAAAATTTCAAGTCGATAAAAAAAGCAAAACTTGAATGTGAAAAGATTAATCTTTTTATAGGTGAGCCTAATGTTGGAAAATCAAATGTGTTGGAGGCGATTTCACTCTATGGAGCTTTGTATTCACAAAATGAGAAAAAGTTTCTTTCAGAATTTATCCGATATAATGAATTTAAAGATTTATTTTTTGATTACGATACTAAACCAATAATTTCAATTAAATCGGACTTAGGTTTTGCTGCTATCAATTATAAATTCAATACTGATTCTTATGATTATACATTTTCTAAAGATGAAAGTTTATTAAAATTAATATTAAAAAATAGAACAATTCATGAAACATTAGAAATTTATAATGCATTTTTCATAGATTATAATTCCAAAAATGATTTGATGAAGCCAATATATAAACGCATTAACCGCAATGGAACTACAGAAATAATTGAGAATACTGAATTTAGTCCTGTAAAGAAATATGATTTTAAATGTTTATCTGAGTTTAAAAATAGTTTCCCACAGTTTCTATTACCTCCTTATGGTGAAAATCTTGCAACGATTTTACAATCAAATGCCAGTTTTATAGATGAAGTTGCGACTATTTTTGAAGATTTTGGTTTAGAGTTAGTTATGTCTTATAATAGACAAAAGTTTCTGTTTCAAAAGAAAATGGGTCGTGCTGTAATTCAACATGAATATAATTTAATGGCAGACACTCTTCAACGATATATTTTTCATCTTGCTGCAATAGAATCAAACAATAATTCAGTATTGCTTTTTGAAGAACCGGAATCTCATTCTTTTCCTTCTTATATTTTAAGTCTTGTCAATAGAATTGTTAATGACAATTCAAATCAGTACTTTATAACATCTCACAACACCTATCTTTTTAATGAAATTTTAGAGCGAAAAATTAAAGAAACTGCTGTATTCTACACATACTATGAAAATTATGAAACCAAATTTAAGAAACTAACTTATGATGAACTTCAGGAAGTTTTAGATCACGGTGCTGACATTTTTCTAAATTTAAATTGGTTTGATAATGAATAAAAAGTTTATTGTACCGGAATGCTATTTTGAAACATTTTTAATTAATGTTCTTGAATTTGGCAATCAAGACCATAAACATGGTATTGGAAATGTACTTAATGGTCTTGATAATAATTATAAAAATAAATTAGGGATTGGAATTATAGATAATGATAAAAATAAACCTCCAAAATTCCAAGAGTACACCAATATAAAAGCAGAAAAGGATCTTTCATTGTTTAAGCATAAAGAAAGAAATAATTATTTAATTGTTATAGAACCAGCAATTGAAAAGTGGTTATTGAATATCTTAGAAGATGAAGCATTAGAAATCACAAAATTTGGTCTTCCAAATACACTTTCTAAATTGACAGATATTACAAAAAAAGGAAATGTTCATAAAAACGAAAATATCAAAACCCTTTTATACACTTTAAAACAAAAAAATGTTAAGTCATTTCAAACATTAACCAATTGGATTAATGAGATAAAAAATTAAATGCCAACAACACTACTCGAAATAAAAAACCTATCTGTTGAATTCAAATCAGAAAGTGGTACAATAAAAGCCGTTGATGATGTTTCTTTTACTCTGTCAAAAGGCAAAACTGTTGGAATTGTAGGAGAATCCGGCTCAGGGAAATCTGTTACTTCTTTATCAATAATGAGATTGATTCCCGAAAAAATCGGAAATATCTCAAATGGCGAAATTATCTACCATTCAAATTCTGATAAAGAAATAAATCTTTTGAAAATTTCTGAAAAAGAAATGCGTCAATTTAGAGGAAATAAAATTGCAATGATTTTTCAGGAACCTATGACTTCCCTAAATCCTGTTTATTCTTGTGGAAAACAAGTTGCCGAGGCAATAATTCTACATCAGAAGGTTTCAAAAAAAGAAGCAAAAAAAAGAACTTTAGAATTATTTGAAGAGGTTCAGTTGCCACGACCTTCTGAAATTTATAAATCATATCCTCATCAAATTTCAGGTGGACAAAAACAACGAGTGATGATTGCAATGGCTATGTCGTGTAATCCTTCAGTTTTGATTGCCGATGAACCAACTACTGCACTTGATGTTACTGTTCAAAAAACTATTCTTGAATTGATGAAAAGCCTTCAGAAAAAATATGAAACAGGCATTATTTTTATCACTCACGATTTAGGAGTTATTGCTGAAATTGCCGATTTTGTTGTTGTTATGCATCAAGGAAAAATTGTGGAAAAAGGAAATATTGCTGATATTTTTAAAAA
>CAYLPA010000084.1:3889-5065 GCA_964385385.1 uncultured Saprospiraceae bacterium
TAAATCCAAGAATTACTGTTGGCTCAGCAATATTGGAGCCTATGAAAGTTCATGCTTTACATAAAAATGATAAAGAAAGAAGAGCAAAAGTTATCGAATTACTCGGCAGAGTGAATCTTGACGAATCGCATTATTATCGCTATCCTCATGAATTTTCGGGAGGACAGAGGCAGCGAATTTGTATAGCCCGGGCATTGGCAGTAAATCCCGAATTTATTATCTGTGATGAATCTGTGTCCGCTTTAGATGTTTCAATTCAGGCACAAGTGCTAAACCTTTTAAATGAATTAAAACAAGATTTTGGCTTCACTTATATTTTTATTTCCCACGACCTTTCTGTAGTAAAATTTATGTCCGACAGAATGATTGTAATGAAAGATGGTAAAATTCAGGAGATGGGCGATGCTGATGAAATTTATTATAATCCAAAAACCGATTATACAAAAAAACTTATTGATGCAATTCCTAAAGGATTGTAAGAGAAATGTGTTCCAATTGTTTCTTCTCCTCAGCTTTAGCATTTCAACCGAAGGAAGTCCGTAGGAGCCTTATAACGATTACTTCTCAAAGTGCATCTTTATTCTGGAAATCATAAAATCAATTGCAATCTTATTAGCTCCGCCTTGAGGAACAATGATATTCGCATATCTTTTAGCAGGTTCAATAAACTGAAGATGCATAGGTTTAACAAATTCTTCATAATGTTTTAAGACCTGCTCATAATTTCTGCCTCTCTCAACAACATCTCTTCTGATAATTCTCATCAATCTATCATCGGAATCAGCATCTACAAAAACTTTAATTCCCAGTCTGTCGCGTAATCTTTTGCTCGTAAAAATCAGGATACCTTCAAGGATAATAACTTTTTTGGGATTAAGTGTAATAGTATCTTTTGCTCTTGCACAAGTAACATAAGAATAGATAGGCATTTCTATTGACTCTCCTTTTTTAAGTTTGTCAATATGGTCAATCAATAAATTAAATTCGATTGAAGAAGGATGGTCGAAATTAATTTTTCCTTTTTCTTCCTGACTAAGATGCCCGTTATCTTTATAGTAAGCATCCTGCGAAATAACCGAAACAGAATTCTTAGGCAATCCTTCAATTATTTTTTTAACAACAGTTGTTTTTCCACAACCCGAGCCACCTGAAATACCAATTATCAGCATAATGAAA
>CAYLPA010000084.1:5165-11292 GCA_964385385.1 uncultured Saprospiraceae bacterium
ATGGAATGGTATATAATTTTAATGGTGATTGGAGCAGGTTTACTTGCAGGCTTTATTAACACACTTGCAGGAAGTGGTTCGCTGGTTAGTTTGCCATTATTAATATTTCTTGGCCTTGATCCTAGTACTGCAAATGGAACAAACCGTATTGCCATTCTTTTACAGAATATTGTTGGAGTTGGAAGCTTTCACAAAGAGAAACAAATAGAATGGAAAACTGATATTCGTTTTGCTTTTCCTGCATTGCTCGGTGCAATAATCGGCTCTCTGATTGCTGTTGAAATTGATGAAGATATTATGGGAAAAGTTATAGGTATTGTTATGATAATAATGCTGGTCGTAATTCTTTTAAATCCTAAAAAACTTCTCAAAGACAATAAAGAAATTTCTTCAGAAAAAATTTGGCTTAAATATATTGTATTCTTTTTTGTTGGTATTTATGGAGGATTTATTCAGGCAGGAGTAGGGATTTTCATTTTACTCGGCATTGCCTACACCACAGGAATTAATCTTGTAAGAGCAAATGCTGTAAAGCTTTTGATTATTCTTCTTTACACTCCAATAGCACTTGCAATTTTTATTTATTTCGGACAGGTAAACTGGAAATATGGATTAATTCTGGCAGTTGGAAACATGATTGGAGCTTTTCTCGGAACTAAAGTAGCAATCAAACAAGGTCCTAAATTTATCCGATGGGTTCTTATTGGAATTATTATTATTTCAGCCGGTAAGTTATTGTTTTTCTAAGCTGAATTATTTAAATATTTACTGTAAAGAGACAATATAATTCAGCTTAGCTCCGATTTAGAAAAGTTTATATTTTGAAAGCGAAGCGAAGTAAAATATTAGCTTTTCTTTGTCGTCAAATTAATTCAGGATTCTGCCTTTAAAGTTTATGAATTAATCGGGCTAAATTTCTCAGACTAAAAATTCGGAATAGTTTTCCGAATTAATAATTTTAAATATATTTTCTGGATAAGCTGTTTTAAAAGCTTTTGGTAAACGAGAAATTTTATCAGGATTATACTTGAATTCATAAGCATTTAATAAACCGTCTCTTTCTTCTATGTAATCAATTTCTTGTTGTTGTGTTGTTCTCCAGAAAAACATATTTGCCCTAATCCTTTTATATTCTAATAATTTTTTTCGTTCACTTATAAGGTAGTTCTCCCATAATGCTCCAACATCGTTTCTCATTTCAATTCGGTTTAAATTGCCAATAATAGCATTACGAATACCATTATCATAGAAATAAACTTTTCTTGATTTTTTAATCTCTGTTCTAATATTTCTGCTTAAAGCTGATAAACGGAAGACAACAAAAGTTTTTTCAAGAAGGTCAATATATTTCTCAACAGTTTTCGGGTCAGAGCCTATTGTTTTAGCTACTTCATTATATGAAACTTCATTACCTAATTGCCATGCCAGTGCTTGCAATAACTTTACCAATAAAGAAGGCTTTTTTAGAGATTCCAGTTTTAGTAAATCTTTATACAAATAACTGTCAGAAAGCCAGCCTAATATTTCTGAAGCTTCCTGGAATCCAGTAATTACTTCAGGATATGAACCAAAAATTAGACGCAGGTTTAGCTCTTGTTTTTCCTTTAATTTACCATGTTCCTTGATTAGTTCTCCATATGAAATTGGATATAGCAAATATTCAAATTTTCTTCCTGTTAGAGGTTCGCTAAGTTTATTAGCTAAATCAAAGGATGATGAACCAGTCGCAATTATTTGAACTTCCGGCAGATTATCTACAATTAATTTTAATATAGTTCCAATATTCTCAATTTGTTGTGCCTCGTCAATTACAACAATTTTATTCTTGCCAAATAATTGCGTCATTTCTGTGGAAGAAATTCCTTGAAATAATTGTGATGTTTTAGGTTCATCTCCATTAAACCAAAGAAATGGTTTTCCTATCTCATCAACCAAGGTTTTTGCTAAGGTAGTTTTGCCAACTTGTCTTGGACCAGTAATTACAATAGCTTTATTCTTAAAAAACTTTTGCTTTAAAATTGTAGTTAATTCTCTTTCTATCATTTTGCAAATATACATAATTTTGGATTCAAATCCAAAATTATTATGGTTATTTTGGATTTGAATCCAAAATTATCATGTTTTTAATGATTCAATATTTAATGTAAAATGTTAGTGGAAGTATAATTTCTATGAAAGCCATTCATCGATAAATTCTCTAATACAGGCATCTCCACCTTTACGTTTTAGAATTATATCTGCTGTGTCTTTAATAATTTTGACTGCATTTGCCGGGCAGGCATTTAGACCAGCTTTTTCCATTATTTCTTTGTCATTGATATCATCACCAAGAAATGCAATATCTTGAAATGAAAATCCCAATTCTTCACACCATTTTTCAAGGATATTTATTTTTGGTTCTATCCCGACATAAACGTATTCAATGCCCAACAGTTTTGCTCTGTTATTAATAATATTAGAATTAAATCCTGAACTGATAATTCCCACAGGAAAATTTTTTGCTGTAAGTTTTTTTATTGCCATTCCGTCTTTAGCGTTGAATTTTTTAAATTCATCGCCACCTTCGGTATAGAACATCCCGCCATCAGTCATAACACCATCAACGTCCAAAATTAAAAACTTAATATTTTTTTCTTTTATTTCAAATTTTGCCTTGATATCTTGTTTTAATAAAACATCTACGGGGAAATTATAATATTCTGAAATTTTAATTAGCTCGCCTGTTGTTGGTTCAATGGCTCCCTGATAGATTAAACTTAGCAACATGCCAGTGCTTAATTCAAAATCTTTTGGCTCGGTTTCATGGTGTTTTGCAAGAAATTGAATATTTTCAAAAAAGTAATTCATATTAAATTATATTTCGGTTTATCGCTTTTGAAATCACTTTTAAAGATTGAAACAACTCTTTGAATTGTTCATGATTTAATTGTTGAGACGCATCTGATTTAGCTACTTTAGGATTAGGGTGAACTTCAATAAGAATTCCTTCAACTCCCATTGCCATACAAGCTCTTGCAAGATCAGGGACACCATAAGCATAACCGATTGCATGACTTGGGTCAAGAATAATTGGTAAATTAGTATGCTCTTTCAAATATGAAGCTCCGCATAAATCTAAAGTAAATCTTGTCTTAGTTTCAAAGGTTCTGATTCCTCTTTCACAAAGAATAACATTATAGTTGCCTCCAGATAAAATAAATTCCGATGCTTGAACAAATTCCTGCAATGTTGTTCCAAAGCCACGTTTTAATAATACAGGTTTTTGAATTTTTGAGCAAGCTCTTAGAATTCCATGATTGTACATAGATTTAGCTCCAATCTGAACTACATCTGCATACTCAATAACTTCATTTACATGAGTAGAATCTCTGACTTCTGTTACTAATGAAAGATTATATTCGTCACAAACTTTTCTTAAAATTTTAAGTCCCGCTAAGCCCATTCCCTGAAAACTATAAGGCGATGTTCTGGGTTTATAACTTCCGGCTCTTAAGGTGGAAAGTCCTAATTCTTTATTAAGCTCAGCAGATTTATAAATTTGCTCTTCCGATTCAATTCCGCAAGGACCAATTGTAACTAAAGTATTATTATGATTGCCTCCAATAAAATTATCTCCAATTTTTATCTCTCTTGTTTCTTTTTGATATTCCGCACTGGATAGTTGCATGTCGTTTGGGAAGACAAATTTTTCGCTAATAAACTCATCATATTTTGAATCTATTTCTTTAACAGCAGAACTTGTAACCAAAACAGAATAGTTGCTTTGTTTTATTATGAAAGCATCAATAACTTGTGATATTTCCTTTGTTTTTTCTTGGCTTGTTTCTTCTTTTAAATGTATTATCATTATTCTCCTTTTATTAAATCATAAAATATTAGAGCACCGCTTGCCTGATTTTCGTCATTAACTACAGGCAAATAGTTAATAGGGAATTTCTGTACTTTAATAAATTTAAGTAGTTTTTTAACAGTAAAATTTTCATTAACTCTTACAGGATTAAAATTAATAACGTCTTCAACTTTGATTTTATTGAAATCCTGAATGTTTTTTAATAATCCTTTTCTAACATCTGCATTGGTAACAATTCCCTTAAGTTTTTTACTTTCATCTGTGATTATTGTAAAACCCAATCTGTTTTTTTCGATTGATTTCAGGATGTTTGTAAAAGTACAGTTCTCAGGTTTTATAATATGAATTTCTTCGGGTGGAATCATAAAATCTTTCACTCTATAACTTGATTCAGTGATGTTGAGTTTTAGGTCGAGTAGGGCAGAGCCAATATCGTTTTTAAACAGGAAAGAACCCGAAACTGCTGCGGAAACTCCTATGTTTCTTAAAATAAATGAAACTTCTCCATTAACTCCTCCGTCAACATGAATTTCTTTGGCAGGATATTTTTTTCTAAAACTTCTTATTCTTTTAAAATTTGTTTTATTAAAAACTCCACTACTTTGACCCGGTGTTGTTGCCATCAACATAATAAAAGAGAATTTGTCGGCATAATCATCAAAAACATCAAGGCTTGTTTCTGTTGTTATTGCCAACCCAAGTTCCGAAGTGATGGCCTCAGGAATATCAAGTTTTCCTGAAATGTTCTCATATTGAAATGTAACAAACTCAGGTTTTACTTCTTCAATTAAATCATAAAACTTTTCAGGTTCAGAGCTGATAATGTGCAAATCAATTGGCTTAGCCGTGAATTCCCGAATCTGTTTTATATCATCGAAAACTTCGTAATTGTCATTGCAATCAATGTGAATAAAATCAACAGCGTGTTTATCGATTTCTTTGATAATATCTGTAAGTTCCTGATCAGAATTAGAATATATTGATGCTGAAATTTTCATTTAATTGTATTTAGAACACAAAAAATAATTAAAAAAAACATTGGCAGAGATTTTATTTACTCTGCTAAAACTAAAACCTTATTCTTCAATACTTCAATAACTCCGCTGTTAATTTCAATAAAATTGGTGTTATCTTTTGTATCAACATATTTTATTTTTCCTTTTTTTAGGATAGAAATTAAAGGAGCATGGTCTTTTAATATTTCAAATGAGCCATCAATTCCCGGAAGCTGGACTAAATTCACTTCACCGGTGAAAACTGTTTTGTCTGGTGTTATAATTTCAAGTTGCATAATTTTTGTTTCAGCTTTCTTGCCAAATTACTTAAAGTTTTATATTGTTATTTATTTTCTTCAAGAATCTTTTTTCCTTTTTCGATAGCTTCTTCAATGGTGCCGACTAAGTTAAAAGCTTCTTCAGGATATTCATCAACTTCTCCATCTAAAATCATATTGAAACCTTTGATAGTATCTTCAATAGAAACTATGCAGCCGGGGATACCTGTAAATTGTTCGGCAACATGGAATGGTTGCGATAAAAACCTTTGTACTCGTCTTGCACGATGAACAGCGAGTCTGTCTTCTTCAGAAAGTTCATCCAAGCCAAGTATTGCGATTATATCCTGAAGTTCATTATATCTCTGAAGTATTTCTTTTACTCTTTGAGTAGTTTTATAATGTTCTTCACCAACAATATCAGGAGACAAAATTCTTGATGTTGAATCCAAAGGGTCAACAGCAGGATAAATTCCGAGTTCGGAGATTTTACGGCTTAAAACCGTTGTAGCATCAAGATGGGCAAAAGTTGTTGCAGGAGCAGGGTCGGTTAAGTCATCGGCAGGCACATAGATTGCCTGAACAGAAGTTATTGAGCCACGTTTTGTTGAGGTAATTCTTTCCTGCAAAATTCCCATTTCTGTTGCCAATGTTGGCTGGTATCCAACAGCTGAGGGCATACGTCCGAGAAGTGCGGAAACTTCGGAACCTGCTTGTGTGAAACGAAAAATATTATCAATAAAGAAAAGAATATCTCTGCCACCGGATTTTTCATCACCATCTCGGAAATATTCTGCAAGTGTCAATCCCGAAAGAGCAACTCTGGCACGTGCTCCGGGAGGTTCATTCATCTGTCCGAAAACCAATGTTGCTTGTGATTTTGCCAATTCTTCTTTGTCAACAAGTGAAAGGTCCCATCCGCCTTTTTCCATATCTTCAAGAAAAGCTTTACCATATTTTATAACTCCCGATTCTATCATTTCACGTAAAAGGTCATTGCCTTC
>CAYLPA010000085.1:0-11174 GCA_964385385.1 uncultured Saprospiraceae bacterium
ATTATTTGTATTTTGTGATTTGTATTTTGTGATTTTCACTAAATTCGCAGTAGTATATAAAAAACTTTTATTAGCAGCTCTTCTTCCCTACTTAATCCTTTATTTTATTACAGAAATCTTCTTAGTAACTAATTGATTTTTTGTTAAAACTCTCACAAAATAAATCCCTGCTGAATAATCAGAAAGATTTATTTCCAAGTTTAAATTTGATAAATTCTTTTTAGAAACATAATAAATTTCTTTACCAAAAACATCAAGAATTGTAATTGAAATATCATCATTATCAAACAAAACTATATTAAGGTTCATTGTTTCACTAACAGGATTTGGAAAAATAGATATGTCTTTTACTATATCAGATTTACTAATTACGTACGGGATACATCCATTTGAAGATTTTATTGATGACCTGAATCCGTTTAGTGTTGCATACATTCTTGCTTTTTGTCCTTTAGTAAAAATGTTCATACATTCATCGTCTGTATAATCCATATAATTCATAAACATATCACTTGTATTTCCACAGGAAGGCTCAGGATAAGTAGGACAATAATAGTTTTCGTCATCCTGATTAGGAGTATCGTCAACCTCATCGGTATCAGTGCAACTACTTATGTTGCCACCCCAAACATGATACAAATTAAACCAATGACCAACTTCATGAGTACAACTTCTACCTTTATTATAAACAGGCATAAGATTACCTGTTCTACCAAAAGCATTGTAAAGAACAACAACTCCATCAGTGTTAGCCGAACTACCGGGAAACTGTGTATAACCAAGCAATCCTCCATCAAGATTACAAACCCAAATGTTTAGGTAACTATTCCTGTCCCAAATATCATGACCACCTGTTAAAGAATCTTTAACATCATCGGCACCATAAGAAAATGAAGGCTTTGTAGTAAATGTTCTTGTAATGCCGTTAGTCCATTGACCGTTGGGAGTTCTCGCTGCTAAACGGAATTCTAATTCACAATTGGCAGCAACGCTTTGAAAAATTGAAGGTGTATTGAAAGCATCTGCATTTAGTCTTTGAAAATCTTCGTTTAAAACTTCAATTTGTGATTTAATTTGGGCATATGAAATATTTTGTGCTGTTGTTTGATAAACAACATGTACAACAACAGGAACAATGATAATTGTTTTTGTTGAATTAATTTTATCTTTATTTTCCTTTATCCATTTCTGAGTTTCTTTTTCAATTTTTTGTCTCCTTGCTTCGAGAGTTGTATCAGATTTTTTTTGCAACTCAAGATACTCCATTGTCCCGCATCTTTTTATTCTTTGATGCTCCTGAGCAAAAGAAAACTGATAAAAGAAAATTGGTAAAAGAATAAATAGAAAAAGTTTTTTCATAAATCAAAAGTAATTATTTTTTCTTTTATTTTATAATCAGAATTTTTCTGACATAAGCATTTTTGTTGCTAATTAAAGAAATATAATAAGTTCCTGCTGCTTGCATAGAAACATCAATTTTAATTTTTTTATTTATCGATTCGTCAATTTCTATTGATTTAATCAAGCTTCCAAGAGAATTAAAAATATTTATTTTATAAAATTCTTCGGAGTTTGAAAATTTTAAATTTACAAAATCTGTTACCGGATTAGGATAAATTACAAATTTTGATTCTTCATTAATTTCCGGCACTCCTGTTGACGTGGCACATTGCAAAGCTGCTAAAGCATTAATTCTTCCTGCTCCCATTTTTCCGGCATATTGAAGAGCGTTTTTAGAATTAATTTCGTCAGCAGACCATAATACACAATTTTTAACATCAACAGCCGACATACTTGGATTAGCAGATAAAATTAAACCACACAAACCTGCAACTATTGGACACGACATTGAAGTTCCCTGCATAATATCATATTTTTGTCCTGACAAAACAGGAATAACACCAGCAGCATAAGCATCGCAATAAGTAGTGCTTAAAATTGAAATCTTACTTGAAGAAGACTCACTAGGATAATATCCTCCGGGAGCAGAAATATCCAACCATGTTCCATACTGAGAAAAAGATGACCTTTTATCGTCAAAGTTTGTAGAACCTACAGCAATAACATTATTATATCCAGCCGGATAAAGTTTCGGATTTCCCGAATTACCGTCATTTCCTGCCGAAGCAACCACAACCACTCCTGCATTTGCCAAAGCATTAAAATAGTTCTGACTTGATTGAGAATATTGCGTACTGCCTAAGGACAAACTAACAACATTAGCTCCTTGACCCACAGCCCACTGAACTCCTGCCATGCTGTGTGTTGTATATTCTCCGGTAGTATTATTTTTTGCTGCTTTAACAGCTATTATGCTCACATTATAGCCAATAGATGCAATACCAACGTTATTGTTAGTTTTTGCTCCAACCAAACCGGCACAATGAGTTCCATGAGACCAAAGATATTTTTGAAAATTTGTGCCGCCAATTGGAGGTCCGGGATTATTATCACCGTCAGCAACATCATATTTTGCAACTACTTTATCTGCTATTTCAGGATGTGATAACCAGATAGCATTATCAACAACTGCAACTTTTATGTCGGGAGAACCTGTTGAAATATTCCAGGCTAATGTTGCTTTTATTTTGTCAAGATGCCAGTTCCAATTATACCCGTAAGAAAGAGTTGAATATAATGGGTCGTTTGGAACAATGACTATTTTATCTAATGGAACTTTCTCAGCATATTCTATAATATCAATGCTTTTCAGTTTCTCAATTATTAATTCAACATTATCGAAATCGTTAAAATCAAGCAAATATGTTCTTAATAATATTGGGTCATCATTTATGTCAAAAGGTCTTGCAAGTTTTGTAATTTGATAATCTTTTCTAATCTCATCTAAAAATTTAGCATCTTCATCAAGATTTACGTTTTGGTTTTCATCAACCGAAAGCCATGCTACATTATCTTTTAATTTGAAATATATTTTCCCATCCTGACAATTTTTATAAATTGTCTGAGAGAAAGCTGTTATAGCTGATACTGTTAAAAGTATAATAAATATTATTGTTTTCTTCATTAAATTATTAGTTTTTTGTGCGTTGCAAATGTACATATAATTGCATGATTTGGATGAAAAAATTTTGGGCTAAATTTTATTTTGATGTGCTGAAAAGATTTTTAGGGACAACGCCCCGATATATAATAGCACAGGGTGAAGTGAAACCAAACCCTGTGGTATGAAATAAATATTTGAAAAAAGCTCTGAAAGAGCGATACAAATTCCATAAGATACATTGTTAATCCAAACGTAGCGTTCATCATATTCTATGTTATATTCTTTAAAAATATTTCGTAATTCATCTTTGTTGGATTTGCTTGCCGTATCATATCTGACGGGCTTTCAGCCCTAACATAAATTATTGTTGTATTTCACAGGGCTACGTTATACTTCGCCCTGTGCTTTTACATTCCATCCTTGCAGGATTACTGTTTTAAATTAATATAAAGATAAAATTTTGTCTAAAATATACGAAAAAATCAAGCGATTATTAAATAAAAACGTAAATTTGTTTCAATCAAATATTAATCCAATACATGAAAAAAATAATCCTTTTTAACATAATAATTTTCATGTCAATCATTTCGGTTTTCGGGCAGGATGATTTGAATAAAAAAATTTTTGACAAAAAAACAGGCGATTCAATCCTTGTTGGATATTGTAATCGTGAAGGAATAGAAACAGAAACATTTGGTGAATTTTTCCAAAACGAATATTCTGTTTATGAACCCTATCTTGATTTTCTTCAGGGAAATATTGAAAAATTTGAGGAGATTTCAATAACAATAGTTTTAGGAACATGGTGTAAAGACAGCAAAGAACAAGTTCCGAGATTTTTAAAAATCCTTGATAGTTTGGGATTTAAAAATGAAAAAATTACAATAATCTGTGTTGACAGAAATAAAAAAGCCGGCGATGTTTCAATTGAAAACTTATATATTGAACTTGTTCCTACTTTTATCTTTTATAAAAACAATCAGCAGCTTGGTAGAATAATTGAAACGCCAATGGAATCACTTGAAAATGATATTGGCGAAATTATTTCTGACGAAAACAAATAATCTTATTTAATGACTGAAAACAACAAACATAAAAAATCTGCACTGCAAGTAAAAAAGGGTGTTGAACAACCTTCTACAATTAATGTTAAAGCCGTTAAAGAATTCATGCATAAAAAACATGACATTTTGCCTGTAGAAAAATACATTGATGGGATTCTATCAAATAATCGTACGATTTTAAGCCAGGCAATAACATTGATAGAAAGCTCTCTTCCAAAGCATCAGGAAATAGCCCAACAAATCATAAAAAAATGTTTGCCGCACTCAGGGAATTCAATCCGTGTAGGAGTTACCGGAGTTCCGGGTGTTGGTAAAAGTATGTTTATCGAAGCACTCGGAAAACATATTACAAATTTTAACAGAAAGTTGGCAGTTCTGGCAATTGACCCCAGCAGCGAAAGAAGCAAAGGAAGTATTCTCGGCGACAAAACAAGAATGGAAGAACTTTCTGTTGACGAAAATGCTTTTATCCGCCCTTCTCCTTCGGCAGGCTCGCTTGGCGGTGTTGCACGAAAAACAAGAGAAATAATTATCATTTGCGAAGCTGCCGGATTTGACACAATTTTTATTGAAACTGTTGGCGTTGGACAATCTGAAACTGCCGTTCATTCTATGGTTGACTTTTTTCTCCTGCTTATGCTTGCCGGAGCCGGCGATGAACTTCAGGGAATAAAACGTGGAATCATAGAAATAAGTGATGCTATTTTTATTAATAAAGCTGATGGCGATAATATTGAAAAAGCTCATTTTGCTAAAAATGAATTTCAAAACGCATTGCATCTTTTCCCTCCTGCCGAATCAAAATGGACAGCAGTAACAGATATTTGCTCATCATTAACCAAAAATGGAATTTACAGAATTTGGGAAACAATTTTGAAATATGAAACATTTACAAAACAAAACGGATATTTTTTTAAAAAACGGAAGAAACAAGAAAATTACAGAATGTTCGAAACTATTGACCAATCGCTGAAAGACAAATTTTATCATAATCCCGAAATTCAAAAACTTTTGCTCGAAGCTGAGAAAGACATACAAAACAACAACATAAGCTCTTATGTTGCCGCACAAAAAATGCTTGATTTTTATTTTAGAAAAATAAACAACTAATCCTACCTAACACCTATCAGGTTTTGAAACAATTAACTCTCAGACCTAACAGGTTTTGAAAACCTGTTAGGTCTTTTAACCAGAGTTTGCAACTCTGTATGAGTTAGAAGTAAAATCAAACACCTAAACATCTAACAAAAACCATATTTTTTTGAAAATCATTTGTATATATATAAAAAAATATTACTTTTGGTGGAATTACTACTATTCTTTATAGAAAAAAGTAATTATTTAGGTGGATGATAATTTAATACCGTAAATCATCTTCATGTAAAATTTTACCTCGGTCCTAAAGGATGATTTTACAAGAAGTTGATTTACTCAGATTGTTATTTAAATTTACAAAAGGAGAAAATTCTTTCTCAATTCTGATTCCCTTTAGGGTCAGGGTAAAGATGAATTGAGAAAAATTTTACGGTTAAAAAGGATGGATGGTAAATAGTTACGAAAAAAATTTATAATCTAATAATTAAAACTTAGAATGATGAAAAAAGCTATACTAGTACTTTTAACTCTCACCATTTCCCTTTCTACTATTCATGCACAGGAAGTAATACCAGCTTCGGGTGGCAATGCTTCAGGAAGTAGTGGGACGGTAAGTTATACGGTTGGTCAGATGGTTTATTCCACAAACTCCGGCATAAATGGTTCAATAGCTGAAGGAGTACAACAACCATTCGAGATTTCAGAAGTAATCGGCATAAAAGAAGCTAAAATAAATAATCCTGAAATATCGGTTTTCCCAAATCCGACAAATGATTTTCTTATATTGAAAATTGATGTTTCGACTCCGCTCAACATCCGATTTTTATATTATCAGATTTACGATATCAACGGAAAACTTTTAGAGTCTAAAAAACTTGCAGATTATGAAACAACTATTTCTACTGCAAATTTAGTTTCAGGAATTTATTTTCTGAAAATAACAGATGAAAACAAAGAGATAAAAACATTTAAAATAGTTAAGAATCATTAAAATTAAAATCATTCACCAACAAACCCTTCCAGAGTTTTAAAACTGGAAGGGTTGAATTAAAAAATAAATTATTATGAAAAAACTCATCCTAATTCTTCTAACCTTAGCTATTTCAATTTCAGTAGCAAAAGCACAAAGCCCCGAAAAAATGAGCTATCAGGCAGTAATAAGAGACAATAGTAATAATCTTGTAACCACAATCAGTGTGGGAATGCAAATAAGCATTTTGCAAGGAAGTATTACAGGAACTGCTGTTTATGTTGAAACACATTCACCAACCACAAATGATAATGGTTTAGTAAGTCTGGAAATTGGTTCAGGAACTGTAGTAAGCGGTATATTCGATACAATTGACTGGACAAATGGACCATATTTTATTAAAACCGAAACAGATGCAAATGGTGGAACAACTTACACAATAACAGGCACAAGCCAATTGTTAAGTGTGCCTTACGCACTTTATGCAAAAACGAGTGGAAGTTCCATTCCGGGACCTCAGGGAATAACTGGTTCTACCGGAGCAACAGGAATACAAGGAATAGCAGGAACAACAGGTACAACAGGAATGACAGGTGCTACCGGAGTTGTTGGCTCTACCGGGGCAACTGGTGCAATTGGACTACAAGGAATAACAGGTACAGCGGGAATGACTGGTGCTACCGGAGTTGTTGGCTCTACTGGTACGACTGGAGCAATTGGACTACAAGGAATAGCAGGAACAACAGGAATGACAGGTGCAACCGGAGTTGTTGGCTCTACTGGTGCAACTGGTGCAGCCGGACTACAAGGAATAGCAGGAACAACGGGAATGACTGGTGCTACCGGAGTTGTTGGCTCTACTGGTGCGACTGGAGCTTCAGGTCAGACAGGTTTGCAAGGCATACAAGGTTTTACTGGCTCAACAGGAGCAACAGGTCCATTAGTTTCAGGCAGTACAGGTCAAACTTTACGTTACAATGGAACATCATGGGTGGCAAATTCTGGACTTTATAATGACGGAAATAAAATAGGAATTGGCACAATAAATCCTTCCGCTAAATTATCAGTCTGGAATGGATATATCAATGTTTCAAATGGTGGAGTTCGTTCAAATTACGGTTATTATGGAGATGCTTTAAGAACTAATTGGGGAGCAGATTTAACACTCCAGTCATCGTATTCAGGAAAAGGGATTTTGTTTAAAACACAAACTGGAGAAAAAATGAGAATTGATGCAAATGGAAATATTGGAATCGGGACAACAAATCCAAATACAAAATTACAAATTTATGGAAGTAGTGGTAATCTATTAAAACTACAAACTTCTAATATTATGAGTATCCCGGGACAAGCAATTGGGATAAGCTTTGTCCAAAACCAGGACGGTGAAGTGGCTCGAGTTGAAGCAATAACTGAAGCTAACGGAAATATTGGATTACGGTTTTATACATATAGTAGTGGTGCTGGTGAAAGGCTGAGAATATCAAGCACAGGGAATGTCGGTATAGGAACAACAAATCCAAATGCAAAGCTGGATTTAGGAACTGGTTACGGAGCAAGTGGTGAAAAATTTTTAATATACAATGATGATAATTCAGGTCCATTAGCAGGAACAAAAGTGGGTTTTTATATGGATAGGTTTTCTTTACAAAATAATTTGACAATGGTGTTTCCTACTTTAGGTCCATTTCCCGGCAGTTTAATATTTGCAAGTAAAGCTACTTCCGGAACTACATTAGTTCCAAGATTGACAATACTTGGACAGAGTGGAAATGTGGGTGTTGGTACTACAAATCCAACTACAAAACTTGATGTAAATGGTGTAATTAAAGCCACTGGAGGAAGTTCAACAGATTGGAATAATAAACAAAATCAATTGACAGCAGGAACAGGAATTGATATAACAAGCAATGTGATTAGTACAACAAATATTTCACTTGCAATAGGTGACAGCTATGGCGGAGGAAAAATATTTTGGTTAGATGCATCCGGTCATCACGGTTTAATAGCAGCTACAACTGACCAAAGCACAGGAATACAATGGTATAATGGCTCTTATACTGCTACAAGTGCAACTCTTGATGGAGTATATGCAGGAAAAGCAAATACAGATTTAATTATAAGCAAACAAGGCACAGGTAGTTATGCTTCACAAGTCTGTAAAGATTATGTTGTTACTGTAAATAATGAATATTATGACGACTGGTATTTACCTTCAAAATACGAATTAAATTTATTGTATTTGCAAAGGTTCGTGGTTGGCGGTTTTTCTATTGTCGCATCCTATTGGAGTTCCACTGAATATAATAGTAACAGCGCTTGGAAGCAATACTTCGATGGTGGAGCACAAGGCTACCCAAATAAGAACTTTACTTACAGAGTGCGAGCTATTAGATCTTTTTAACTAATAAATTAATCGGTTTAATCCTTCCAGAGTTCCAAACTCTTGAAGGATTGAAAAAACCTACCAATCCACCTTCTTCCTTGCAACCGGCATAGTCATACATCTGGCTCCACCGCCACCTCTCGACAATTCGGAGCCTTTAATAGTAATAACAAACTTTTCATAGGAATGAACATCAACTTTATCACTAATTACATCAGTTGCATCAAGAATTTCAAAACCAAATTTGTTCATCTCATCTAAAGTATGAACATTGCGGTCGTATCCAATAACTTTACCCGGTGCAAGTGCAAAAAAGTTTGCTCCACTATGCCATTGCTCTCTTTCCTGAACATATAAATCAGAACGTCCGCCACAAGAAATTGGTTCCAGCTCCATTCCTAAATCAGTAAGTGCCGAAAGCAGATTCTTTTCTTCTTTGATAGAAATCACTTCTCCATCTTCAATATGAATGTGAATGCATATAAATCTACTTGAATTAAGAATCAGTGGTTCGAAAATCATGCACTTATCTTTATCCTTAAATCCGCAACATTTATTAATAAAACGAGTTAAATAGCTGTGCAAAAATATTTTGCACAGCTATTAACCGTATGATTTTGATTACGACAATCAAGTATTGCCAAATAAGAAATATGATGCAAAAAAAACATATAAAAAGAACAAGGGTTATTTGCCAGGAGTAGCGACTATTGATAACAAAATTGTTTATCTTGAAAATAGAGATGGTAATGCCAATGTTAAGTTTGAACAAGCAGCAACGCTAAAGCGATCCTATGAGTTATTGTTAAGTGAAAAAATAAAAGTAAATCGCTCAAGAATGGATGCTGGTTCGTATTCAAAAGAGATAATTGATGTAGTCGATAAATACAGTAATCTATTTTATATCAGAGCAAATAAGAGTGCAAATCTTTTTGAACAAATACAAGAAATAAGTGATTGGCAAAGTGTTGAGATAAACTATCAAAACTATGAAGTAGCATCTATTCCATTTATCCAATTCTATGAAGATAGAAATTACAGATTAGTTATCATGCGAGAAAAAACAGATGATAATCAAGTGGATGCATTTACGCAGGATACTTACAAATATCGGTCAATACTAACATCTGATTGGCAAAGCACAGAAAAAGAAGTTATTGAATATTACAATCAAAGAGGAACAAGCGAAAAAATATTTGATGTTATGAATAATGATTTTGGTTGGAAACATTTGCCGTTTTTTTTTCTGAATCAAAATGGTGCTTTTATGATAATAATGGACATGATCATGAATTTTTATAATCCTCCTCTTCGCCCGAAATTGAAGCATTAAAATATGCTAAATTATAAGCTTTCTCCAATTTCTGCATTTGAACTTCATATCCTTGTATGAATTCTTTAATATTATCTTCGGGAGGATTGGAATTTAAATTTGTAAATCCGTAGAATATAACAACTGAAACTGCTGCTATCGCAACAATAAAGAAACTTTTAATAACAATTTTTTTCTTCATGTTTAATTATTTTAAATGTAACGTTTTAGGGCGAATTATAAATAGAAAATCTTACTGTATTTTTTTCACTTCTGCCTGAACTATTTCATATTGCCCATATTTACATACTCCTACATTATCTTTTCTGTAGATAAAAGCAACAACTGAACAATTTTTTAATTCTCTATCATTATCTATAGTGTATATCGGGAAATCATCAATAATATAATAAGCAGAACTATCAGCTATTGGGTCTGATGTAAGTGAATCGCCCCAGATATTACTAACGGAGCCTCTAAGAACATGCATGTGATTATAATCAAGAATAACAACTCCACTGCTGTCTTGAGTATAAATAATACTGTCTTCAATTAAACAAACATTAACATAATAAGTTCCTATCAAATCTTTATAAAAATATGCATCAATATCAACTTCAAGTTCACGGGAAACAGTATTTAAATTTGTATGAATTTCAATATTTGCATCAGCGGTGTCTAAAATAATTTTAGCGACTTCGGTACCCCAGTTTCCTCTGCCATGCAAATAACTTGACTGAACGGGATATCCAATTCTATTTACCATTCCTGCAGGTAATCCAATACCAGAGTAAACATTAAAAAAATTGTCCCAAGCATCTCCTGTTGAAGTCCTAAAATCATAAAAATAATTTCCTCCAATTGGCATTGCCTGAAGACCAACATGCATTGCCATAATAACAAGCCTTTCACCATACAAATCTTTAAGTTCATGAGCAATAGCTGCAGCTTCCGGACAATTCGGGCATCTAAAAGCTGTATAATCTTCAAGCAACACTTTTTTAAAAATTGTATCACCGTTAATTGGTATTGAATTTTTTCCACATGCTGGGCAATCAACTTTGTCGCAAGATGCGAAAATAATGCTGACCAAAGCTATTATTGATATATATCTTAAAAATTTCATGTGTCTAAATTTTGTTATTTGACTGATTGTTTTATTTATAAGTTCATTAAATTTTTAAACTTTATCTTTATCTAACATGGAATGCCCTCCCGATATATATCGGGATTATTCATCTCTTTTGGTGGACTTTAGCACATGGGCATTTCATCTTAAATAAAATTTGAATTAATTAAAAACTACTTGTAATTGAAAGTGTTAATCCATTAGAAGCAGGAAC
>CAYLPA010000086.1:0-11110 GCA_964385385.1 uncultured Saprospiraceae bacterium
CGTCTATGAAAAACTCTGAAAATCTTGATGCGAAGTAATTATTAGAAGTCCCCTTTAAGGATTTGACTTCTTAATATGTTTATATTTGCAAATTCAAACAAATATAAAACATGAAAAAATTTATCTGTATTCTATTTTTTATTCAAATTTTCGTTTCACAGCTTACTACTGCACAAACCGAATCTTTAAAAATTTATGATGGTTTTAACGATAGCCCACGAGAGAAAAATGGAGTCCGCATTGTTTTCTATAATGTTGAAAATCTTTTTGACATTTTTGATGACAGCCTAAAACGTGATGGTGAATTTACTCCCGAAGGAGCAAAATTCTGGAATAACTATAAATATTATGCCAAATTAAATAATATATCAAAAACCATAATAAGCGTTGGCGGATGGGAAGCACCCGGAATTATTGGCTTTTGTGAAGTAGAAAACTATTTTGTTTTAAAACAACTCACAGAAAAAACTTCATTAAAAAAATTCCATTATAAAATTATTCATTTTGATTCGCCCGATGGCAGAGGCATTGACAACGGATTAATCTATCGTCCCGAAAAGTTTAAACCTTTATATTCAAAGCCGATAAGGGTCTCTAATTCAACATTAAAAACAAGAGATATTTTATATGTTAAAGGATTGGTTCTTAACAAAGATACTCTGCATTTATTTATTAATCATTGGCCCTCAAGATGGGGAGGACAGGCAAAATCAGAGCCTAAAAGAATTTATGTTGCTTCGGTTTTACGTTCTATTGCAGATTCATTATTAGAAAATAATCCTAAGGCAAATATTGTTATCGTAGGCGATTTGAATGATGAGCCAATCAATAAAAGTGTTATCGAAACTTTAAAAGCCGGAGATATTAC
Source organism: uncultured Saprospiraceae bacterium (assembly GCA_964385385.1). Classification (GTDB taxonomy): domain Bacteria; phylum Bacteroidota; class Bacteroidia; order Bacteroidales; family CAYLPA01; genus CAYLPA01. The sequence continues at coordinate 869 of CAYLPA010000086.1, forward strand.
TGAAAATCTACAACCAAACAATCTTTATAATTTAATGTACGAAAAACAAAAGAATGGTGAGGGCTCTCTTGTTTATAAAGATTTCACAGGCTATCACTGGAATATGTTTGACCAGTTTATTGTTTCTGCAGAATTGTTAAAACCAAAAAAAGGATTAATTATTAGCTCTGATAAAGCCCAGATTTTCAAAGCTGAATACCTGCTGGAAAAAACTAAAGATGGATTTATTAAACCTTTTCGAACTTATGCTGGTCCAAGATTCTTAGGTGGATACAGTGACCACTTGCCGGTATTTATTGACTTGATTTTTAGCAAATAGAGTTCAATAAAACGCTAATAACTGCGTTATACTCAACTTAAATCTCAGTCATTATCAGTAAACTTATGAGTTTTAAGTTTTCGCAAGCCTTGTTCTTGACGTTTTATTCTAAAACTTTAAGTTTTCGAAGAAGGGCTAAATTGTGTTTGTCATTTTTTACTTTTTTAATATTAATTTTATCTCTCTGATTTTATAAATTTGTTTAACAATTTTATTTAATTTTTAAGGAAACTTTTAAATCAAAAAACCGTTATAATTTCAACACATAATTCTTTTTATGAAGAACTTCCTATCTATATTAATTTTTATTCTAATTAGCATTAATGTTTTTTCTCAGGATGTTAAATTTAGAGAAGAAATACTGGATGACCCTCAAAAATACAGCGATACACTTGATAAGTTTTTTAATATTAATGAGATAAAAGTATTTGATACTTCTCATGTTCAAAATCAAGTAATTCTTAAGAATGGTTATGTGAAGTCAAAAATCATTAATAAAGATGATTGGTCGCCTGCGAAAAACAACAAAATTGTTACTCAAATTGACATAGTTTTTACTAAATATCCAAGAAAGAAAGACCAATGGAGGACTAATTATTATCAATTACTTGCCAGTCGTTTAAAAGAACTTTTTATAATTGATGCTAAGCTTAACTCCAATTTATTTGAATGGAACTTAGTTTTGCAAACAGATTGCAGAACCGAAGAAGAAACTAAAAACTTTTTTCATGGAATTGTTATCAAATATCTTGAAGTTGACAAAATTAAACCCGGTGAAGAGATTGATGAAACACCAATTCAAAATCCTGAATATTTTCAAAAAAACATATTAAAAGTTAATAATTTCATAAAATCTCAAGGTGGATATAAGGATTCTGTAATATTAAAAATCTTTGACCGTAACAGGAACTGGGAAAATGCTTTGATTGTTATGGACTGGACCGGGAGCATGTATCCTTATGCTGCCCAAGCAGTTTTGTGGCACGCTCTAAATTTTAATAAAAGCGGAATAAAATATTTTACTTTCTTTAATGATGGGGATAAAATTAAAAACTCTAAAAAAGTTATTGGTAATACCGGAGGAATTTATTTTTCAAAAGCTCAGAATTTAGAAAATTTAATTAACACTTTTTATCTCGTAAGCAAAAATGGAAATGGCGGCGATGCTCCCGAAAATGATGTTGAAGCACTCCTCAAAGCTGTTGACCATTATCCCGAATTTGATGAAATAATTTTAATTGCAGATAATAATTCATGTGTTCGTGATTACAGTTTGTTAAAGCAGTTAGATGCTTCGGTGAGAATAATTTTATGCGGAACATACTACGGAATAAATCCTCAATATATTAATCTTGCTTATCAAACCGGTGGCTCAATTCATACTCTTAAAAGTGATATTAGAAATCTTTCTACTAAACTAATAAATGATACAATTAAAATAGGAGGATTAAAATACAGATTAAACGAATCTGATATTTTTGAAAACATAACTAAATTATCTTATGCCGAATACAACGATTGTGGAAAATACTCAATGTATAATAAAACTACTGCCACCGATATTCTGAACTTTATAGCAAAAGAAGGCGGTATTTCGGATTCATCAGTTTTTAAAGTGCTTGACAGACATCCTTTGTGGCAGAATTCTCTTGTTGTTCTGAATTGGACAAGCGAAATGTACACAAACAGTGCTCAGGCAGTTTTATGGCAAAAGTTAAATATGAAAAAAAGCGGAATAAATTATTACGCATTTTTTAATGATGGTGATAAAAGGAGAAAACGAGAGAAAAAAATTGGTAAAACCTTTGGTGTTTATGCAACTAAAGCTAATAACATCAGAAGAGTTACAAAGCGTTTCAATTATGTTAAGAAGCGTGGAAAGGGAGGAGATGATGGAGCTGAAAACGATGTTGAAGCTGTTATAAGAGCTTCGATGAAATACAAGGATTTTGATAATCTTATTCTTATCACAAATAACAATTCCTGTGTTCGAGATATTAAATTATTAGAATATGCGAACAAGCCCATTAAAATAATACTTAGCAATACTTCCGAAGGAATTAATCCGCAATATTTAACGATAGCTTATAAAACAGGAGGCTCAGTACACACAATTGACCACGATATTTATAATTATGTTATTAAATCAACTGTCAAAGAAAATAAACCTTTACTTATTAATGGAATCGAATATGTTCTTGATAGCAAAGGAATGTTTCAATATAAAGATAAGGAACTTTCGAAATCACAACATAATTGCGGAAAATATGAGAAAGGACCTGCCTTAAAAGATATTTTTATCAGGAATTAATATCTTGATTATTTCACTATAATTAGAAAATAATTTTTCTTTCCTTTTTGAACAAGAATATATTTGTCGTTTAAAAGCTCTTTTTCCGAGAAGACAAAATTTTCATTTATCTTTTCTTTATTAATCGAAATTCCGTTGTCTTTTATTAGTCTTCTGATTTCGCCTTTTGAGCCGAATATGCTTGCTGTTTCTGTTAAGAAAGTAAAGATTTCTGTTTTTTTCTCCAATTCATTTTTAGAAATTTCGAATTTTGGTACTCCTTCAAAAATTGAGAGAAACATTTCTTCAGGAAGATTTTTCAAAGATTCTAAAGTTCCTTTACCGAACAGAATTTCCGAAGCATTTATTGCAGCATTATAATCATCTATGGAATGAACTGTAACAGTTAAAAATTTTGCAAGAGTTTTTTGAAGTAATCTTGAGTGGGGTGATTCTTTGTGCTCACTAATTATTTTTTCTATTTCTGTTTTATTGAGAGTAGTGAAAATTTTGATATATTTTTCCGAATCTTCATCAGAGCAATTCAACCAAAATTGATAGAATTTATATGGAGATGTTTTTTTTGGGTCAAGCCAAATATTTCCATCTTCAGTTTTGCCGAATTTTCCACCGTCAGATTTTGTAATCAAAGGGCAGGTTAATCCAAAAGTTTCACCCTGACTTTTACGCCGAATTAGTTCCATTCCGGTTGTAATGTTTCCCCACTGGTCGGAGCCACCCATTTGAAGAGTACAGTTTTTATTTTCATAAAGCCAGAAAAAATCGTATGCCTGAATCAATTGGTAGGTAAATTCTGTAAAAGAAATTCCGGTCTCAAGACGACTTTTAACAGAATCTTTTGCGAGCATATAATTTATTGTAATATGCTTGCCGATTTCTCGTAAAAAATCTAAGATTTTATATTTTTTTGTCCAATCATAATTGTTTAGAATTTCTGCTGGATTTTCTTTTTTATCAAAATCAAGAAATTTCAATAACTGTGTTTTAACACACAATTCATTATGACGGATTTCTCTTTCAGTAAGCAAGTTTCGTTCTTCAGATTTTCCCGATGGGTCGCCAATCATGCCTGTTGCCCCGCCAAGCAAAACAATAGGATTATGCCCTGCTAACTGAAAATGTTTCAACATCATTATTGAAACCAGATGACCAATATGCAAAGAATCTGCTGTTGGGTCAATCCCAACATAAGCAGTTGTTTTTTCTTTTTGCAACTGTTCTTCTATGCCGGGCATTTTATCGTGAATCATGCCCCGCCAATTTAATTCTTCTATGAAATTCATGTATTTGATTTTAGAAGACAAAATTAGCAAGAAAAATTAGAATTCCTATCTGAAGTTAATTGGATAATGGTATTTGTTTTTCTCTTTTCTTGAAAGGTATTTTATAGTTGAGACCAAAAATCAGTCCTCCCGAAAAATTGTTTGATGGTTCGTATTGTCCGTTTAGGTTTTTAAATCGCCATGCTGAAACATTAATGTCCTTAAATCCATAATTAAAACGCAATCCAATAGTAAGAAACCAATTATCGCTAAGAATAAGGTCGGCACCAACATCAAGAATAACTCCAATATCGCTTTCCTCGTATCTGTCTAAAATATCTGTAGCTGCTGCAAAAGCAGTATCTAAACCCACTGGTTTTACATAAGTATTTGGTACTTTCCCATCGACAAGATATTCATGTTCTGCAGCTTTAAGCATTCCAAAGTAAGGTCCTGCTAAAAATCTAAAACGTGTTTTGCTTCCTTTTCCCATATATTTTAAAAGGATGGGAATTTCGTAATATGTTAAAGTAATATCTCTTGTTGCAGGTATTTTATTTTGGAAGCCGTCATATTTTTGCCCACGTACGCAATAATCAAACTCTAACTGCAAACTAAGATTGTTGTTAAAATTACAAGTAACATTAAATGCTCCTCCGCTACCAATTTTTAAATCATATTCAAGTTCCGGCAAACCATAAGTATTCTGATTTATAATCCATGAAGCGTAAGCCGTTCCATTTAATCCGAAATTTATGCTTTCTTGTGACAAACTAACTGTTGCTGAAAACATAAAAGAAACAATTAAAACAAGGGTAATTTTTTTCATGTCTTTAAATTTTGTTATTTGACTGATTGTTTTATTTATAAGTTTACTAAACTTAACAAACTTTATCTGTACCTAACATGGAATGCCCATGATTTGTTCATCTCTTTTGGTGTATTATAGTACATGGGCATTTCATTTTAATATTCTTTTAGTTAATAAAATCTTAGATTAAAAAAAATAAAAGTATAAATATTTTATGGAATTCCAATAAAAAAATAAAATTTCAATAATTCTAAAGCTGCTTGATTCAGATAATAATTTTTTAATAATATTCAGCAACTTACCTCGCTAGCGCTCGTCTCCAGACGAGTGCTTACCCTGGCGCTCATCTCCAGACGAGTGCTTACCCTGACGCTTGTCTCCAAACGAGTGCTTACCCTGACGCTTGTCTCCAAACGAGTGCTTATTAATATTTCGACAGATTGTTATTAGATTAATCTTCAAAATTTATTATCTTGCATCATAATGTCAGATAAATATAAAATATTTGATGGTGACGAAGTTTATTTTGTAACATTCACCATTACTGATTGGATTGATGTTCTTGCTGATGACAAATATAAAATGATTATTATTGATTCAGTTCGTTATTGCCAAACTAACAAAGGTTTGCTTGTATATGGATATTGTATAATGCCAAATCATGTACATATGATTATTCAGGCATCGCATCAATTTACACTATCTGAAGTTTTACGAGATTTAAAGAAATTTACAGCTAATACAATTATAAAAAAACTTACTGATGACAATTCTGTTGAAGCTAGTGAAACTTTAAAAAAGTTTTACGAGGCTGGTAAGCATTTAACAAGAATTAAAAATTATAAAGTTTGGAAAGATGGAAATCGTGCAAAGCTGATTTACACTAATAAATTTTTATGGGAAAAGTTGAATTATATTCATAAAAATCCAGTTGAAAAAGGATTATGTATTGAGCCTTGGGATTATTTATTTAGTTCGGCAACAAATTATACTGACAAAAAATCATTGTTGGATGTTGTATGTTTGCCTGTTCCATTTAAAACTTATTAAATAAATGTAGCCGCACTTGTCTGGAGACGAGCGCGAGCAAGGAAATAAAAGTATAAATTTTTTATGGAATTCCAATAAAAAAAGAAAGTTTCTATAATTCTTAAGCTGCAATCAAATAGGTTTAGCTTTTAGATTTCATTTATTTCTTTTTCAATTAAAGGATATTTGACTTTTATGTCTTCTCCAGAGTAAAAATCAAGTAAATCCTTTTTTGTTAATGTTCCCAGACTTAAAAACCGTTTCAAATACTCTTGGTTAAACTCCATAAGAAGAACCGACTTTTCAAGTTGCTTAAGAATTGCTTTGTTATTGTCGATGTTATTTATAACCAAAGATTTTACAGCTAAAACTTCATTAATGTCTTTAATTATACGGTTCACAATCATTGCTAAAACATCTTTATCTAATTTAATTTTTTTGGCATTTAATGCAATGTCCCTTGCAAGCATATATGCAATTGCCAGATTGCTGTAATCTCCTTTTTGGGAATTAATAATTGCAATAAACCCAACTCCCGGAATAAACCCAACATTTTCAAAATTCTTTAAGATTGAGTTTTCAACCAACGAAATATCAAAAACAATTAAACTTACTTTACTGTCTCTGTTGGCTTGAGCTTCGATTAATTGACTCCAGGCAGTATCTGATTTACGAGTAAAAATATCTTTGCTTTCAATGTCTCCGAGACGAATACTTTTATCAAATTTACATTCTATTGCAATTTTTAAATCAGGTGTTCCGTTCACTTCACAAATTATATCTCCCGTTTTATTTCTTGGGATATTTCCTGCGGTATTTCCTGTTAAATATGCACGGTCTTTCAATTTTCTGTCTGTAAAATATTGATTTAAAAACTCAGCAATCTCATCTTCAGCTAATGTTCCTTTAATTGTTGATTTATAGAAAAGTTCTTTTTTCATCTCAAAAATCATTTTCAAACTTTCCAATTCTGTTCCTAATTCATTTGACGTTTTTGAAAGGAAGGAAGAAATTCTGTCTTCCATTAATGCTAAAACACCAATGTAAATTGCACGAAGCAATTTTTCATCTCTTTCATTTGCGGGTAAATTATCGAAATAATTGAAAACGATTTGATTCTCGATTTCAAATTCCTTAATTTCAATTCTATTTAGTTTCTGATTAATTTTAATTGTTGACATAATTTCTGTTTATATGTTACATGTACAACCTTTATGGTTAGGTGTTTTTAAAGTTCTGTAATAAACCCATCCTGCACCCTTCGGACAAGTGCAATTATATTGAAATCTTTGTTTTAAATTATCAATATCAGATACAATATGTAATAATGTAGCTGTAGATAGGCTTGATGTACTTGCTGTTGACCAATGTGATAAATTATTACCTAATTGTTGAATATAAGCTTTGAAATCTGCTTTTGACGGTAATAAAAGGCTCGCTTTTACTTTCCTGCAAGTTTTTTTCATTTCTATTATTTCTCCAATTGCTTGGATTAAGTTATTGACCATTTTGTCTTTATGACTGTTTATTAAACTATATGGTATCTCAAGATTTAATTGTTCAATTATTTCCCAAAGAACAGATTCATAATAAATTCGTAAATCAGAAGAAAAATAATCATTATTATGAATTTTCCTAATTATAATATTTTTCAAATCAGTTGAAGAAAATGGACGCAACGAGGTAACATCTGTGTTATAATTTAACTCATAGTGTAACCAATTTCTCTGACCATTTGCTTCATTTAATGCCTTTCGTAAGAGTCCGTCATGCGTAAGAAAGATGATTTGCTTTCCATTTCTATTCAATGAATTCTTAGCGACTCTTCGTTTGATAAGATCTAATAGAAAAAGTTGATGACCACTATCAAAACTTGAAGTGATATCATCCACAATAATAAAATTCCCAGGATTTCTACTTTTAAGTGCTGATGCAAAATATATTGAAAGACTTAAAGCATTTCTATAAGATTCTGAAAGAAGAGATGCAGCTTTCATATCATTTGTATTGCTATGAAATTTTTCAAGGAGAATGTTAACCTTTTGTCCTTTATTTTCCTTCTTTAATTTAGGTATAATACCAACATCTCCCATAATTTCTTTAAAAAATGACTTAGTATCATGATCAATCATTGAAGCAATTTCATCCATTAATTCATTATATGCATTTTCATAATCATCTTTAATTTTACTGGAAAATCTTATCCAGTTCTCAAGTTCAAATAAATATTTTGTATTATAATCATTTTCAGATAATAATTTATCAATGTGGTTAATATTGGTGAATACTAATTTATATATATTGGTTTCGTCAACAAGGTCAGCAATTTTTGGTGGAATTTGGGATTTAAGTTCTTTTATTGTTTCCTTCTTGTTTTTAATTTCAGTTTTGGCCTTTGTACTATAAATTGAAAGTAAGTCAATCACTTTATAATCTTCTAAAAAATTGTACATCAAATAGTCATTTGCTTTCCCAAGATTAGTTAATATCCTATCTGATTCGGATATATATAGATTTTCAAATTCAGAAACTCCACTATAATTTATTTTTTCTAAAAATTCTTGTTTAAAAGAATTGTATTTATTTTTAAACTTTATGTAGGATTTTATTTTTGAATTTATCTGTTCGTAAAAAGTACTTTGACCTACATTTAAGTTTGATGTATTACAAAGAATACAAGTATTTTTATCAAAACTATTTATAGTATCATAACTTGAAATTGCTTCATCATACAATTTTCCTAGAACAATATCATTTTGCGAAGAAATTTGTGAATATGCTGCTTCCAATTGTTTTGTTAATCTCTTAATAAATTTACTATTAAAAGTATTGAGCCGTTTAAGTAATAAGGTAATTCCTTTTAATTTCTCTTGTAGAGTACTTAGTTTTGATACGTTTTCTTCGTAGACAGGGCCTATTTTTGTTATAATTAATTGATCAAAATTTATTTGAGTTTCACTTTTTATAGATTTAATTTTTAAAGAATATTGTTTATTTAAAAATGATTTTAAATATTTTAATATTTCTTTTTTGTCGAATGTTGTTATGTCTATTCCTATTTCGTTTAATTTACTAATAATTTCTACTTTTAATGAAGAAATCTTTTGATTATTATCTCTTATACTATTTTCCTTAATTGTTTTACTAAAATCATTATTAATATTTTGAGTTCTTGAAATCTTATCAAATTTGTCTTTAATCCCAATAAAACTACCAAAACCGACAAGATTTGAAAATAGTTTGCCAGTCTCTTCAGAACTCGTAAGTAAAATTTTCTCAAATGGTCTGTAATCTAAAAAATTCAACTTACTACATAAAGAAGAGAGAAACTCATCCGGATCTGATAATGAAGATGAAGAAATAGTTCTTAAACCATTATTGTCTACATTAACATTAATATCAGTTATAATGTTTGTTTCATTAATAAATTCAATTTTAATATTTCCATCCCCTGAATGAAATAAATTTTTGATGGTTTTTTTGTCTTTGATATCACTATGATAATCATCAAAGCGTAATATTCTGCCTAATATTGAAAACAGAAAAGCTTCAAAAATTGAGCTTTTCCCTTTACCATTCTCACCAAAAATTGAAGTAACCCCATTAATTTGAAAATTAATTAATAAAGGAGCTCCACTATTATTTATTCCTCGAAAACCTTCAATAGAAATTGATTTTATAAATTGCTTGACCATTATTTTCGTATTTTACTGTCAATAAACTGAGTAACTTTCTCTTTTATTTCTGTTCTGAAGTTCTCTGCATCTGAAGTACTAAAAAGAGCATCAACTATTATTGTAGAATATGGATTTTTAGTTTTCTTAATTTCCTTTTTGAGAATATCAAGATTTTTAAACTCATCCTTGTTTTTATTAAATTTCATGTTGTGATTATTAAAGTTCAGAATAAATTTCCCTAAACCGACTATCTCCTCTTTTGTACCCGTATCTTGGTTCTAAAAACGCTTCATCTATAATAAATAAGTTTTCAATTTCAGATGTTTGAAAACTGCTCCAAAAAGGGGGCTTTCTACTCTTGCTCTCCCCATCAATTTGGAACGCTACTAAAAGTTCGTTTCCATTACTGAATACTCCATGGGTATGAGGCTCAACAACTCTATAAAATCCTTGATAGTTAAACTCTAGTAATTTCTTTTTTTGAATTGCTTCTGTAATGAGTTTTTTCATTGTTGTATTTTTTTATATTCGTAATCATTTCGAATATTTGCAGAAAAATAACTCCCATGAGAACTTGCATTCATCAAAGCTTTGTGTTCACTCGCAGGAACATCAAAATACTGATAAACACCTCCGTGATTGAATTCAATTTCGAGAATTTTATTTTCTGTATCATCGCCTACTGATGCTAAATTTGATGAATCTACTTTTTGTCTTTTCATAATTTTATTTTTTTTGATAATTAAATTGATTTCTAATAGTATGCATAAAATAACTCCCAACAGAACTTGCATTCATTAATTCCTTATACACTTCAATCGGTACATCAAAAT
>CAYLPA010000087.1:0-10873 GCA_964385385.1 uncultured Saprospiraceae bacterium
TTATTCATTATATTTGTTTCTTGAAAGAAAGGAATTATTAGAAGTCCCCTTAAACCCTTTCTTCTATTTCTTAATTTTTTTATTGTAATTTCAATTTTGCGAATTTCTTATTCAAGGGCTAAATCTTGCTAATTTTAAATAAATTAACTTTTTTTTAAATTTAAAAATATTTCAATAAATAAATTTTTATAAGCAACCTTTATAATAAACTATATGTCTATAATAATAACAAATATAGTTTTATTGCTACAAATTATATTTAATTCTTGCAAATGTTTAAATTTTTAATATCTTTGCTATAGATGAAACAATCCACACTTTCAAGAAGAAATAATTTTTATAATGTAATCTTTTCAAAGAAATTACATTATTTGAGCTTTCTTATGATATTGTTATTAGGTTCATGGGTAATTTCTTTTGGTCAAACTGCACAATTTTGGTGTTTTGGCAATTATGCAGGAATTAACTTTAATGATAAACCACCTACTGTTGTTACTTCAATCTTGATGAGTACACCCGAAGGTTGTGCTAGTATTATTAATAAAAGTGGTCAGGTTCAGTATTATTCCAATGGGAAAAAGTTATGGGATAGAAATAATATGCTTATCGCAAATGATTTAAACGGAAGTATTTTTTCCACTCAATCTGTACTTATAATGAGGCATCCCAAATCAGTTGACGATAAAACTTTTGTTTTCACAACTGATGCTATGGAAGGCAGCAATGGATTACAATATACAGTTTTATCATGCGATACTATTCAATCTAAAAATAATCCACTTCTTAGTAATGCTACAGAAAGAATTACTATAGCATTACATTGTAATCAACACGACTATTGGATTATTACTCATGCCTGGAATTCCAATGCTTTTTATGCTTATAAACTTACAAAATATGGTTTAGATACAGTTCCATCTATCAGTTATGCTGGCAGTGTTCACACAGGAAATTTATCAAATGGTGCAGGATATTTAAAAGCATCTCTAAGAGGCAATTTTGTTGCCCAAGCAATTATGGGTAGTGGAAAGCTTGAAGTTTTCCGATTCGATGGTAGAAATGGAATTCTTTACGACCCTATTACAATTCCAAATATTCCAAATGCTTATGGAGTTGAATTTTCTTTACAAGAACATTATCTTTATGTATCATCTGCATCAGGGGCAATCTTACAATATGGTTTGCCTAATTATACTACTAATGATATTATTCAGTCAAAAGAAATAATACTCCAATCGCCTCAGTTAGTAGGAGCATTGCAAATTGCAGTTGATAACAGGATTTATGTTTCTGTTGATAATAAATATTATCTTGCTTGTATTACTAGTCCAAATCATGGTGGAAATGCCTGTAATTATGACCCTAATTACAAGTACTTAAACGGAAAAAAAACTGAAGCCGGACTACCACCTGAAATTCCTAAACCTACTAATATGGGTCTTCAGACAAATGCACCTTGTTTTCCTGATACTTCATATTTTGATGTTGCTTATTATTTTCCTTATGTTGATTCAGTATTTTGGGACTTTGGGGATTTAAATTCAAAATTAGATACATCAACGAAAAAAAGTTGCTGGTATGTTTATCCACATCCGGGACATTATAATGTTGTATTATATATTTATTATTGTGGTAGCGTTGATACCATACTTCAAGATGCAAATATTTTAGATGGACCATATGTTGATATAGGTTCAGACACTTCTATTTGTGCTAATGATACATTTAAACTTTGTGGACAATATCCTGATTATGATTATTTATGGAGTACAGGAAGTACAAATATTTGTATTAAAGTTACACAGCCGGGAACATACTGGGTCGAAGTATCCAATATTTGCGGTGTAGTCTATGATACTGTTGAAATAGTTGAGCTTTGGCCTGTTCCTTATCTTTCATTACCTGCGGATACTGATATTTGTGCCGGTGATAGCATTATTCTCTATGCAGGCGATTCTAATTATATTTATACATGGCAGGGTAATTATTCTGCATTGTATTATACTGCCAAAGATGCCGGAAACTATGTGCTTTCTGCTATTAATAAATACGGATGTAAGAATTTTGATGATTTTTCTCTTAGTCTTACTTATCCTCCTGAAGTAAATATAGGAAAAGACACAAGTATTTGTAGAGGTAATTTTGTCCTTTTAGATGCCGGTTTTGGTTTTAATTATTTATGGAATAATGGAAATACTACTCAATACAATCATATAGATACAACCGGACTTATAATTGTTGATGTAAGCAATAAATGTGGTGATGACATAGATAGTATTTATGTTACAGTAGAAGAATGTATTTATAAGATTTATGTGCCAAATTGCTTTACTCCAAATGGAGATGGGATGAATGATTTATTTTCCCCAAAAGGTTATAGCCTTGATTGGAATACATTTGAAATGTTTATTTATAATAGATGGGGTGAACAAATTTATTTTACTAATGATGTAAACAAAGGTTGGGATGGTACAAAAGATGGCAACAAATGTCCATTAGGCGTTTATGCATGGTTACTAAAAGTTAAAGATATTTATGGAGATTTTGTAAAACGTTCCGGTACGGTTACTTTGTTGAGATAAAATATTTATTATTGATTTTTTTATCAATCTAAGCTCCCTTAATTAAAAATAATTTATTGCTTTTTTATAAAAATGAAGATAAAATTTATAATTATTATAATCCTGTTTGGTATAATAGAATCTAATGCTCAAGATATTCAACTAAACATTTCCGCAGGTTATGCTATTCCATCTTTTAAACAAACCGTTGAAGGTTATAATGATATTGCTGTTAGTGAAAATCAAACTTACGGAACAGAAGCAAGCAAAGCTTTTTCTCTCGGTGGAGGATATTATTTAAATGGTGCTTTACAATATGGATTTAATGAAAACATAGCTATCGGTTTAGATTTATCATATCTGATTGGACAAAAAGTTGAATTTACACAAGAAGGTGCTGTGGCCAGTGTTTTAAAAACAACAGAACAAGAACTATTCGGAAATTCTATCCGGCTTATACCTTCAATTATTTTACGTGGTGAAGAAAATATAATACGACCATATTTAAAACTTGGTTTTATTATGTCAAAAACGACGGTAGAACTACATGAGAAAACCACTATACAAACAGATGTAACACTTAGAGAGTGGGAATATAAATCAGATGGAAATTATGGAATCAGCTTTGCCGGAGGTTTAAGTTATCAGATGATAGATAATACTGCTATATTCATTGAATTTAATTATCAATCTATTAAATATAAGCCTACCAAATCTACTTTAGTCAAAGCAACTGTAAACGGAAATAATTCTCTTGATAACTATTTAGTAATAGATAAGGAAATTTCCTATAGTTCTAAGATTGATTTGGAATACAATATCAGTCCGGATCCAAACCAACCACAGTTATTGCATGAAATCTACTTACCTTTCTCAAGTTTGATTATTCAATTTGGAGTACATATTAAACTTCTGTAAAAATTATTATTTAGTTCAATATCTTTTTTCTTTATTGGCAGGCAATTGAAGGTTTGTGTCATTTAATTTAGTTTCTTACCTCATCAAAGTTACTGTTCCCTGATTCGAAAATGTCTCTTTAGTTCCGGAAGCTTTCTGTATGGTATAATCAACAGTAAAGAAATAAACACCTGAGGGGCATTCATTTTCTTTGTATTTACCATCCCATGACAAATGGCAGTAACATTTTTAAAATCAATGATTGTATAGTTTGAATGTAGATGACAAAAAAAAATATGTTAAAAAACTTGACAAATTAAAATTTGTTATTATCTTTGCATTAAAAAAAAATTATTATGAGTGTAAAAACAATTATTGGACAGGCAGCAACAGGAGAGAATTTCTTTCCTAGACCTGAAATAACTAAATTATTTTGGGACAGAATCAAAAGTGGTAATAATATTTTAATTGCAGCACCCAGACGAGTTGGGAAAACATCTTTAATGAAGCACTTTAGAGATTGTCCTAATGAGAATTACGAGCTTATATACACAATCACACAGTCTGTTAATAATGGGAATGAATTTTTTAAGAAATTATTTAAAGAGATTATTACACTTTTAAATACTAAAGACAAGTATAAAATTCATCTTAAAAGATTTCTTGAATCAAAGAAATTTACATCTTTAACTAGCCAAGGAATATCTTTTGAGTCAATCGATGCTGACTATTTTAATGATTTTAAAAACGCAATAAATCTGATAGACTTAAAAGAAGTAAGGTTAATACTATTAATTGATGAGATTTCTGAAACAGTTGAAAACATCATTAAAGATGAGGGAGAAAGAAACGCAATAATTTTTCTCGAACAAAATAGAGAAATAAGACAATTATCTGAAGTTGAAAACAAAATTCAATTTGTTTATACAGGTTCTATTGGTTTAGAAAATATTGTTGGAAAAATAAATGCCGCAAAAACCATTAATGATTTATATAGCCTTGATGTTCCACCCTTGAAAAAGCCACAAGCAAAAGAGCTTATAGGTAAAATAACAGAGGGGTCTGAAATTAGTTTAGATGATGATGCCATAGATTATATTCTGAAACGAATAGCTTGGTTCATCCCTTACTATATTCAGATTATTATTGATGAGATTGATAAAATCCCTGATATTGAAAACCGTCCTGTTCTTGAAAAAGATATTGACGAAGCTTTTAATAAAGCCTTATCCAAAAAATCTTATTTTCAACCTTGGTTTGAACGTTTACGAACAGCATATAAAAGTGATGAATTCAATTTTGCAAAAAGTGTTTTAAATCATACAGCAGAAAATGGAAAAATCGACAAGAATGTAGTTTATGATTATGCAGTTAAATATAAACTGGAAAGCCTATATATTGATATAATGAACAGCCTGAAACATGATGGATATATAGTATTAGCTGAAAATAATAAATTTTACAGATTTAATTCACCCTTACTACAAACCTGGTGGAGTCAAAACATTGCATTTTAAATAACAATTCAGAAATTATGGAATTACAAAACATTTATAATCCGCACAATCAAACATCTAAGGAAATATCTGAAAATTTTGTAGTCAGAACAAAAGAATTTAACGATCTGATGAAAGTAATCAGAGAAGATAAAATGGACCATCCTCCACAGCATTTTATGATACAGGGACAAAGAGGTACAGGTAAAACTACACTTTTAGCAAGGATTAACCATGAACTATTGCATGACAGCAAATTAAAGAAATCTCTTTTACCTGTCTTATTTCCAGAAGAACAATATAATATTCGCAAGCTCTTCAAACTTTGGGAAGAAATAGCTGAATATCTTGACAAAAATTATACTGAATTTAATGGTTTGGCAGATAAAGTATCTGAGCAATATCATGGCGATGAAACAAAATTTGAAGAAAAAGCTTATGAAATTGTTTCAACAGAAATAAAAAATTCCAAAAAGAAAGTGCTTCTATTAATTGATAACTTCGGGATGCAACTTGAAAAATTCAGCACAAAAGAGCAACAACGACTAAGAGAAGTTCTTCTAACTAATAATGATATTCGTATCGTTGCTGCTTCTGCATTTGTTTTGGAATCTTTCCACGATTACTCGAAATCATTTTATGAGTTTTTTAAGATTATTGACCTAACAGAGTTGAACCAAAAAGAGACTATAAAATTGTTGATTCATCTTGACAAAACCCACAAGTCTGGCATAATCCAAAAAATAATTGACGAACAACCTGGTAAAATAGAAGCACTGCGTAGGTTAACTAATGGTGTTCCCAGAACAATTTATTTGTTATTTGGAATATTTGTGGATACAGAAACTGGAAATTCGATAAAAGACCTTGAAAATCTTCTTGACAAAGTAACTCCACTTTATAAACATAGAATGGATGACCTGCCGGCACAGCAACAGGAAATTGCTCACCATATTGCAATGAGTTGGGATGCAATAAACGTAGGTGAAATAGCGAAGAAATCAAAAATGCCAAGCAAGGCAGTTTCAGCTCAATTGAGAATAATGGTGAAAAATGGAATTATTAGAAAAATTCCAACAAGCACAAAGAATAATCTATATCAATTGGCTGAGCGTTTTTTTAATATTTGGTATTTAATGCGTGCAGGAGCAAGAGCAGAAAAAGTAAAAGTAATATGGTTAGTAAAATTCCTTGAAATTTGGTGCGATACTGATGAATTGATTGAAAGGGCTAATAAACATAAACAAATGCTTAAATCAAAAGAATGTGTGATGTACGAAAAGCATGCTTTCTACCTTACAGAGGCACTTGCTCAATTATTGCCGGAAGGTCCCCAACACGAATTACTTATAGCTTCTAAACAATATCTTTCAGAAAAAAAGAGTGAATATCTTCCAAAATTATCTAAATCGAATATAGAATTAAAAAATCATGGAGGTCAAAATCTTGAACAAAGAATAGATAAATTGAGAATTGGAGTTAAGAAGGGAGATACTGATGCAATGTTCGATTTAGCAATTTTATATCATTCGGCAACAAAAGATTTCAAACAGGCTGAAGCTTACTATAAAATGGCTATTGATAAAGGACATATTTATGCAATGTACAATTTAGGTAATTTGTATAAAGATGAATTTAAAGATTTCAAACGAGCTGAGTATTATTATAAAATGGCAATTAATAAAGGAAATGTTGACGCCATGAATAATTTATCTATTTTATATTTAACAAAACTAAAAGATATCAAACAAGCAGAAACTTATTTGATGTTGGCAATTGATAAAGGAAATGTTGGAGCAATGTTCAATTTAGCCCTTTTATACCACACAGAAATTAAGGATATCAACAAAGCTGAAATTTATTACAAAAAGGCTATTGAAGAAAACCATGTTAACGCAATGTATAATTTAGCTAATTTGTATAAAAATGAATTTAAAGATTTCAAACAAGCTGAGTATTATTATAAATTGGCAATAAAAAATGGAAATATTGAAGCCATAAATAATTTAGCCCGCATGTATTATGTTGAGATAAAAAACATAAAACAAGCTGATTACTATGGAAAACTAGCTATAGAAAAAGGAAATGTTAAGGCGATGCATGGTTTAGCATGGAGTTATTTTTATAGGAAATTTAATAAACAAGAAGCTTTAAAGTTCATACACAAAGCTGTAACAAAAGAGAAATCAATTATTAATGAATATACAATGGCTATAATGGCATTATGGAATAATGAAATGGAAATTGGTATTAATTCATCATTAAACGTATTAAATAATAAAGATTTTTTATCAAATAATGTTGAAGATGTTGGATTATTGCTTTCAATGTTACTTGCTAAAAAACAATTTAATACAGTATTAAATGTTTTTAAGGAGAACAATCATCAAATTAAAGACAGGTATAAGCCTTTTTATTATGCACTTATGTATATAATGCGAAAAGAGTTTCCTGATGAATACCTTAAAATGGGTCATGAACTAAAGGAAACTGTTGATGAAATACTTGAAAAAATAAAAAAATTGGAAAAGGATTATAATTAGTGAGAATAACGATTAAAAATTCTTTATATTAAGGGATTTCCTACCTCATCAAAGTTACTGTTCCCTGATTAGAAAATGTCTCTTTAGTTCCTGATGCTTTCTGTATGTTATAATCAACAGTAAAGAAATAAACTCCTGAGGGGCATTCATTTTCTTTGTATTTACCATCCCATGAACTTTCAATATTATCAGATTTAAAAACCAATGTGCCCCAACGATTGAAAATTTGCATATAGAATTCTGAAACATGTTTAGCTATTACAGAAAATTCATCATTATATCCATCGAAATTTGGAGTGAAAACATTTGGTGCAAAAAATGAGCAATCAATAGAATGGAAAGATATTGTATCAGAGCCTACACCGCAGCGATTAGTAGCTAAAACGAAATATGACCCGGGTTGTTTAACAATATAATAAGTTAGTGTTGAGCTATCCTGCCACAGATATGAATCCTGACCAATAGGTGCATAAATTGTAATACTATCGTTCAGACAGAGATAAGTATTTTTGCCTAAGTCAACATGCGGTAAAGGATAAATTCCTATCAAAATGGAATCATTTCCCCGACAGCCATTTGTATCCTGAACGATAACATTATATAAACCTGCAGATTTAACATCTATTTTATTGTTTGTATTTCCATTAGACCATAAATAATTTGTGTAGCCTGTACCCGGATTCAATGTGATTGAAGCTCCTTCGCAGATAGTAGTATCATTACCTAAATCAATTATAGGAGGGTTGTAGTACCAAACAAAAATATCGTCTGAGATTTGACAGTTGTTATCATAGGTTACAGTAACGCTGTATAATCCTGTTTGGCTTACAGCAATCGTTGGACTTGTACTTCCTGTACTCCATAAAAATGAAGAACCCCCATTGAAATTTGCAGTTGTTAATATGAAAGGGTCAAAAGAGCAAACCAAGGTATCATGTCCCAGACCAAAAATATAGCCCGGGCTATTATTAAAAATCCAACCTGAATTATTACTAACGTCAGCACTATTAATTCCAGCATAGAATGTAGCACCACCAATTGCTTTAACATCTCTCATATGAATGAAATCCCCATTTACATCACCCGAAGATTTTGTAATTGTTGCTTGATAACCCAATTGTGTTGACTGCAAAGTGATAGGAAAGCAATTGTTTCCTAATATTCTGAAATGTTTAACAATAGTTTGAATCTCATCTTTGTCAAGTTGATAGAACAACCCTGGTGAAAAACTTAAAGAATCAAATATGTTTTTTCCCATAATTTTCCCATTGTTTTTAAAGAAAACATGATTATAAGATAAACTTTGGGTCTGATTTAATAATAATGAAGTTCCTGTGGGGCATTCAAAGAAAATATTATGAAACTTTTTCCCTGAAGTTAAACCTGTGAAATATGCATAAATTTCTGCAAAAAATCGGATTTTTGATGTACCGGAATATAATGTAAGATTAGTAGTGTTAATTGAAAAAGAAAAACCTCCCTTAAAAACTTTTATTTCGCTTGCTCCAAGTGTAAGTGTGCGATTGTTAGAATTATTGGAATTGAATTCTAGGCAAGAAACTTTTTTGCCATTTGTATTTAAGTTGCCAAAAGTAAATTCTATATGTCCACTTTGTACTGCAAAGTCATCCAATAAAGTCCAGCCTCCACCTTGACCTACGAAATTAACGGATTTAAGAAAATTATGTCCGGCAGAAATAATGCTTTTTCCTGTTGTTGTTGCTAAAAAATAGATTACACCTGAAAATGCGTTTTTCATTGAATTGCAAAAAATAAGCGAGCCATATATTGATAATGTAAAATCTTTAGTATAAAAAATAGGATGAAACAAAGTAACTGTCCATGTTTTATTTCTGCAAGAAGCATTAACGTTTACAAATACTGTGTCATTAGCAAGAATAAAAGAATTGTTATCAAAGAAAACATCATCAATAGGAGTGGGAACACAATCTCCACCAGCTCCACCCGAAGTAAAGGACCAGTGGTATGGGTTATCCCAGTTTCCTTGCCCATTTACCCAATAAAGATTTTTTGAAGTAACTTGTCCAATATTCCAACCGCTATTGTTTCCAAGGTCATCAGAATTGAGAGCAGTAAAAGTAGCACCACCGCTAGCAGCATTATCTTGCAACTTTACAAAATCAACAACAAGATTCCCTGAATTTTTGACAATATTTGCAGCAATACCTGGGCTTGTTGAAAGTAAAGAAATATATTTATTGCAATTACCCATTGCAAGAAGAGTTGTTACAGTTTGAGTGGTTGATGATTCTAAATGATTCCATGTTCCGGGAGAAAAAAATAATGTATCAAAGATATTTGTTCCCAAAATTTCTCCACTATGAAAAAAGGAGACATTATTAAAATTACATGAAATTCCAAAAGAAGATAGTGTTGATTTACCGGATGTAGCAGAAAAAATTACATTCCAGTAGCTTAGCAATCCTGAGCCTAAGGTTTTAAATGATGCATAAGTACCTTGAAGGTCAATATGTGAACTATCTGAAAGAAAAGTTAGATTGAGTGAAGACAATATCCAGGCATATCCTATCGAACTAACAATATTAATTTCAGACGAGCTGATATTAAAAACTCTGGGATTAGCGTTATATGAATAAAAATTCTTAGCAGTTACTTTTTTCTTATTAAAATTCAGATTTCCTGTTAAAAAATTCATCATCCCTCCGGAACAATCAAAATCATCGAGAAGAATCCACCCTCCACCCAAGCCACAGAAATGAACATTACTGAAAAAAACTTTTCCTGCTGAAGTGATAGTTTTACCGAGTGACATTGCTTCAAAATACGTTTCACTAGTTAAAGTGAGTATCATATTTTGAATAAATGTAAGAGAGCCGAATATTCTTAGTTTGCTATAATAAGGACCTAAAAATGTAGGATTGTAAAGAGAACCTGTCCAGGTCATATCTCTACACATTGCGTTAGCAACATTAATACTAATAATTTGATTTGTAGCTGAAAATGAATTGACATCAAAAAAGACGTTATCGCCGGGAGTAGGAACACAAGCTCCTCCCTGACCACCACTTGTATAAGACCAGTGACTTGTATCATCCCAGTTGCCAGTTCCATCTATCCAGTAACGGTTTGAAGTTAACAAGTTTGTAAATATCCAGTTTGTATTATTTCCTAAATCATAACTGTTTGAAGCTGTGAAAACAGCACCTCCAACTGCAGCTATATCTTTTAAAATAACTTGGTCAACATTGATTACTCCACTAGTTTTGGATAGATTTGTGTTTATTCCCGGAGCTGAAGAGTAAATAAAGATGTTCCCTGTGCAATCTCCATAAGCTATTAAAGAATCTAAAATGTATTGGGTTTGAGCAGCAGAAATTTCACAAAAAGTATTTTT
>CAYLPA010000088.1:0-5337 GCA_964385385.1 uncultured Saprospiraceae bacterium
TTTTCCATTAGGTTAAAACACCCTATTCAAAATTATTATAATATTTTTTTGATATTTCTTCATATTAATATTTTTGCAACTACCACTTTTAAAGTCAATTGCGTTTTCAGATAAAAAATATTTTAAAAAATTATAATTCATTTCTTATTATAAGTTATTGTCATTCTGATTTTTCTGTTTGTTTTTAGGTGTTTTCACCTAAAATCCTAATGTGCTTTTACCTCTACCCCACATCAAATTCCTGATATACTTTTGAAACATAAAAACAAATAGAATCGTGAATCCAAAAAAAATAATATTAGTCGATAACAACAAATACTTCAGAAGAGGTTTGCGTGATGTTCTTTTACAGTTTGAAAACATTGATATAGTTGCTGATTTTTCAAATGGCTTTGAATTTCTTGATGCAATAAAAAATATTGAAGCAGATATAGTTTTTCTTGATATACACATGCCAGGCATTGATGGAATATCCACTACAAAACAAGCCTTGAAAATTAATCCTGATTTAAAAATTATAGCTTTTTCATCCTTTGAAAACTTAAAATATATCGAAGAAATGTTTTTAGCGGGAGCCAAAGGTTATCTCTCAAAATGCAGAGACAACTATAAAATTATAAACGAAATAATTAATAACAAGAACCAAAAATGGTTTTTCTCAGAAGAAATTAAATCAATTATATATAAAAACCCTCAAAAATTTAAAATCATGGAAACAAAAAAAATCTTAATCGTAGATGATGACGTTGACGTTATCACTATCCTTCAAACAATTCTTGAAAATGAAAATTATGAAGTAATCACTGCCAACGACAAAAACGAAGGCCTTAGAAAAGCAAAAACTTTAAAACCGGATTTGGCAATTCTTGATGTAATGATGACAACTCATTACGAAGGTTTTGAAATGGCTAAAGAATTAGCTCTTGACAAAGCATTCAGAAATATGCCCGTTTTAATTCAATCATCAATTGATGTGTTAGTTACTAGCGATTCAAATATACAAGGAATGGCTCATGAGTTCAGAAAAGACCCTTCTTATAAAGAATTACAAGTATTGTTAATTAGAGATATTTTAAGTGGTAAATCAGGAATAGATTACAGAACCGAAGGAGGCCTTTCAATTTGGCTACCTATTGATGGTTTTATTAGAAAACCTGTTGATGCTAAAATCATTTTACCCGAAATAAAAAAACATCTTAATAAATAAAAAATAAAATTTTTAAGCTCTTTTGTTATGAATAATGTTGATGAAATAATTAAAAGCTTCCCAAAGGTTAAACAAGAACAATTAATACCAATTTTGCAGGAAGTACAAGAAAAAGACGGATTTATATCTGAAGAAGCGGTTATTAAAATTGGCAAACACCTTAATCTTGCAACAAGCAAAATCTATGGTGTTGCCACTTTTTACAATCAGTTCCGCTTTACACCACTCGGAAAATACAATATTCAGATTTGTAGAGGAACAGCTTGCCATGTTTTGGGTTCTGCTATTATTCAAAAAGAGTTGGAGAAAATTTTAAATATCAAAGCAGGTCAAACAACCCGTGATGGATTATTTAGTATTGAATTGGTTGCATGTTTGGGAGCATGCGGAATAGCTCCTGCAATTTCAGTTAATGGAGAATTCTATTCAAAAGTAACTACTGAATCATTAAAAGAAATAATTGAAAGTTATAAAAATCTTGAAAAATAGTATCGGAAATGGTAAATAAAGATAATAATATTAAGGAGTTTCTCATAAAAAACATTTTAGAGAATCCTTCAGCTAACTCCTACAATAAAGAAATTGAAAATGAATTATCAATTATCAGAAGAGAGAAAAATGATAAAGTTGTAATACTTATTGGTGCAGGAACTTGCGGTTTAGGAGCTGGAGCTAAAAAAACAATTATTGAAACAGAGAATTATCTTAAAAATAACAATATTGATGCAGAAATTATTCAGGTTGGATGCATAGGGTTTTGCTCTGCAGAACCTTTACTCGACATACAATTTCCTGGTAAAAACCGAATTTCTTTTAAACATGTTACATCAGACAAAGTTGAAGAAATTCTTAATGATGCTTTTAGTAATAATATAAAAGCTGAAAATACTCTTGCACAGTTTCGAACTGAAGATAAAGAAGCATGGAATAATGTCCCATTCTTAGATGAGCATCCATTCTTTGCTCAACAAAAGAGATTGGTGCTAAAAAATTGCGGAATAGTCAACCCTGTCAGTATTGAAGAATATATTGCAGGCGGTGGCTATAAAAATTTTATAAATACAATTACAACAAAAACCTCCAAAAATGTTTGTGATTTAGTTGAAAAGAGTGGTCTAAAAGGTCGAGGTGGTGGAGGTTTTCCCACAGGACGAAAGTGGAAATTTGCTTATAATGAAAAAAGCGATCAAAAGTATTTGATTTGCAACGCCGACGAAGGTGATCCCGGAGCGTTTATGGATAGAGCAGTAATTGAGGGGGATCCACATAGATTGATTGAGGGTATGGCAATTGGAGCATATGCAATCGGTGCTTCTGTTGCTTATGTGTACATCAGAGCTGAGTACCCATTAGCTATTGAAAGATTGAAAATAGCTATTAGAAAAGCAAAAGAATACGGTTTGATTGGTGAGAAAATTTTTGGTTCTGATTTTAGTTTAGAATTCATTATCAAAAAAGGTGCTGGAGCTTTCGTTTGTGGTGAGGAAACCGCATTGATTAATAGTATTGAAGGAAAGAGGGGAATGCCTCGACCCCGACCACCCTTTCCTGCTGTTAGCGGACTATTCGGAAAACCAACAATAATTAACAATGTTGAAACTTTATCTAATATCCCTGAAATATTGACTAAGGGTGAAGATTGGTTTGCTTCAATAGGAACCGAAAACAGCAAAGGAACCAAAGTCTTTGCTTTATCAGGAAAAGTAAAATACACAGGGCTTATCGAAATCCCAATGGGAACTACAGTAAGAGATATTGTTTTTAAAATGGGTGGCGGAATTCCAAACGGCAAGAAATTTAAATCAGTTCAAATTGGAGGACCATCCGGTGGCTGTATAACTGAACAAAATCTCGACATTCCCATAGATTATCAAAATCTTATTAAAGTTGGTGCAATGATGGGCTCAGGTGGCTTAGTTGTTATGGACGAAGACACATGTATGGTTGACATTGCAAAATTCTTTATGAATTTTATTCAAAGCGAAAGTTGCGGAAAATGTATTCCTTGTAGGGAAGGAACAAAAAGAATGCTGGAAATTCTTGAAAGTATTACTCACAGACCTAATAGAGAAACTAAAGACGAAGCACTTGAAAGATTTAAAGGTATTTTACAATTAGAAAAACTTGGAAGAGTTATTAAAGAAACTTCTCTTTGCGGACTTGGACAAACAGCTCCAAACCCTGTTTTAAGTACTCTTAAATGGTTTAGAGAAGAATATGAACAACACATATTTGAAAGAAAATGTCCGGCAGGAGTTTGTACTGATTTAAGAACATTCACTATTGATGTTGACAAATGTACAGGTTGTACCGCTTGTGCTAAGAAATGTCCATCAAATGCAATTATTGGTGAAAGAAAAAAACCACATTTTATTGTCGAAGATAAATGTATTGGTTGTGGTACATGTGAAGAAGTATGCAAATTTGGAGCAATATCAATTAAATAAAGAAATTAAGTTATGAGTTATCAAATAGAAATAAACAATAACAGTGTTGATGCCCAAAAGGGAGAAACCATTTTAGATGTTCTTAATCGTAATGGGATAAAAGTTCCAACACTTTGCCACATGAAAAATTTTACTCCAACAGGTTCTTGCAGAATGTGTGTTGTTGAACTCAGTGAAACAGGAAAACTTGTTACCTCTTGCTCATATCCTGTTGTAGATGGCATGAAAATAAAAACCCATTCTCCAAAAGTAATTGAAGCCAGAAAAACTATTGTAGAATTATTATTATCAGACCATCCTGATGATTGTTTTTATTGTGTAAGAAATGGAAACTGCGAATTACAAAAACTTTCAGAAGAATTACACATTAAAGAACGTAATATCAGGGGACCTAAATCAAAATTACCTCTCGATTTGTCAAGTGCAAGCATTCAGAGAGACCCTGAAAAATGTATTCTTTGTGGTAGATGTATAAGAGTTTGTGAAGAAATTATGGGAGTTTCTGCAATTGATTTTGCAAATCGAGGAAGTAAATCAACAGTATCAACTTCATTCCATAAAGGTTTAAACACATCAAGTTGCGTTAATTGCGGACAATGTATTATGGTTTGTCCAACTGGAGCTTTATCTGAAATTAATCATTTCCCTGAAGTTCAACAAGCATTACAAGACACTAACAAAACTGTGGTAGTTCAATACGCACCTGCAATTTCAGTTTCATTAGCAGAAGAATTTGGTATTGAAACAGGAAAAGATATCAATGGTATTATGAATGCTGCTTTAAGAAAAATTGGCTTCGACAAAGTTTTTGACACTTCATTTTCTGCTGATTTAACAATAATGGAAGAATCTCATGAACTTATCGAAAGAATTACAAAAAATGGTGTTTTGCCGCTTATTACAAGTTGTTGCCCTGCATGGATAAAAT
The DNA here is from genome assembly GCA_964385385.1 of uncultured Saprospiraceae bacterium. Taxonomy (GTDB): domain Bacteria; phylum Bacteroidota; class Bacteroidia; order Bacteroidales; family CAYLPA01; genus CAYLPA01. Next base: position 4,583 of record CAYLPA010000088.1, read on the forward strand.
ATGCTGAAGAATTTATTCCTGAAGTAATTCCAAATATCTCAAGTTGCAAATCTCCTCAACAAATGTTAGGCTCAATAATTAAAACTTACTTTGCTGAAAGAGAAGATTTAAATCCTAAAGAGATTTACTCGGTTTCGATAATGCCTTGTACTGCAAAGAAATTTGAAGCCCAACGAGAAGAAATGACCCACCATGGCATTACCGATGTTGATGCTGTTTTAACAACACGCGAATTGGGACAATTAATAAAACTTTACGGAATAGACATAAATAATATTGAACCCGAAATTGCAGATTCACCTCACGGACAAAGAAGCACTGCAGGAAAATTATTCGGAGCAAGTGGTGGTGTTATGGAAGCAGCAATAAGAACTGCTTATCATACTTTAACAGGAAAAGAACTAATTCAATTTAAAATCAATGCTGTTCGTGGACTTAAAGGCAGAAAAGAAGCAAAAATTAAAATTGGGGAACTGGAATTAGGAGTTGCTGTTGTTAACGGTCTGGCTAATGCAAAAAAACTATTGGATGAAATAAAAAATGGAAGAAAAGATATCCATTTTATTGAAGTAATGGCATGCCCCGGTGGATGTATTGGTGGCGGAGGTCAACATATTGGAGCTACAGAAGAAGACCTTAAAGCAAGGATGAAATCACTTTATAAAATCGATGAAAATGGAACAATTAAATGTTCACATAAAAACTCAGAAGTAATTGAGCTTTATAATAATTATTTAGGCGAACCATCAAGTCAT
>CAYLPA010000088.1:5437-10844 GCA_964385385.1 uncultured Saprospiraceae bacterium
TGTTATACTTGCGTCAGAGAGTGTCCTGTTAAAGCAATAAAAATAATAAACGGACAAGCAGAGGTAATAAACGAAAGATGTATTGGTTGTGGTAACTGCGTAAAGGTATGTAGTCAGGGAGCAAAAACTTTCCTTGATTCAACATCCCCAGTAATGGATTTAATTGAATCGAACGATAAAGTAATTGCATGTGTTGCACCAAGTTTTCCTGCAGAATTCAAAGAAATATCAGACTATAAAATTTTTGTTGGAATGGTTAAAGCTCTTGGCTTCGACAAGGTAATTGAAGTTTCTTTTGGTGCTGATATGGTTGCAAAGGAATACAAGAAAATCCTTAGAGAAGATAATAATAAGGCTTGTATTTCTTCAGATTGCCCGGCAATAGTATCTTATATTGAACATTACTATCCAGATTTAGTTGATTCACTTGCACCAATTGCTTCGCCAATGGTTGCAATTACAAGAATTGCAAAAGAAAAATATGGTGCGGATAATAAAGTTGTTTTTATTGGACCATGTATTGCTAAGAAAGCTGAGTCTGATGAAGTTGATGAAATTTTAACTTTTACTGAACTTCGAAAATTATTTTCAGAAAACAATATTAATCCCAACACTTCAAAAGCCATAGATTTTGACCCACCGTATTCAGGAAAAGGCTCAATTTTTCCAATTAGTAGAGGCTTGCTTCAAACTGCTGGAAAAACCGATGATATTGTTAAAGGAAATATCATTGTTGCTGATGGTAAAGAAAATTTTAAAGAAGCAATCAAAGAATTCAGTATAGGGAATTTAAATAAACATCATCTTGAATTATTATGCTGTGATGGCTGCATTATGGGTCCCGGAATGAGTTGCGCAGGAGGGAGATTCGAAAAGAGAACCAACATCAAAAACTATGTAACTGAAAAACTTAAGAATCTTGATGAGAATGTTTGGAACGAGCAAATAGAAGAATTCAAGAATATTGATTTAACTCAAAAATTTCTTAAAAACGATAGAAGAATTAACAAACCAGATGATGCAAAAATTGAAGAAGTTTTAAGGAAGATGGGCAAATTCGAGAAAAAAGACCATTTGAATTGTGGTGCTTGTGGATATGCTACTTGCGAAGAACATGCAATAGCAATTGTTGAAGGACTTGCAGAAACAGAAATGTGTTTGCCCTATAGTATCGAACAATTACATAATTCAGTTAACAAACTAAACATCTCAAATGAAAAGTTAGCTAATGCTCAAATGGCATTGCGTCAATCTGAAAAACTTGCACACATGGGGCAATTATCTGCAGGAATTGCTCATGAATTAAATAATCCGCTAGGTGTGATTATAATGTATAGTAATATTTTGCTGGAAGAAATGTCGGAAGATAATCCAACTCGTGATGATTTGAAATTGATTGTTGAGCAAACCGAAAGATGTAAAAACATCGTTGGTGGTTTACTAAATTTTGCAAGAAAAAATCAGGTAAAACTTCAAGAAACCAACATAAGCGAATTTATTAAACATAGTATTTCTTCAATAATTAAACCTGAAAATATTGAAGTAATATTCAATTCCGATTTAAAGAATCCAATATTGCAGATTGACCAAAGTCAAATGATGCAGGTTATAACTAATCTTGCTAAAAATGCTGTTGATGCAATGCCAAATGGTGGTGAGTTGAAAATTTTTCTGGAAGAACACAATGACTCTGTAGAAATAAATATAAAAGACACCGGAGTAGGAATTTCAGAAGAAAATTTGGATAAAATTTTTACTCCGTTTTTTACTACCAAAGAATCAGGAAAAGGCACAGGGCTGGGATTACCTTTGATTTATGGAATTGTAAAAATGCACAGAGGAAAAATTAATGTAGTTTCAAATACTGACCCTAACAAAGGTTCGTTAGGAACAAATTTTATAATTGTTTTACCAAGAACTCTATAAAGAAATGGAAAAAGAAAAAAAAACAATACTAATTGCAGATGATGATATCGACCAATTAGAAGCACTGGAAATTATTGTGAAAAATTTAGGTTATAAAACCATCACAGCAGAAAGCCAAAAAGAATGTGAAGAAATTATTAAAAACACAAAACCGGATTTGGCAATTATTGATTTAATGATGGAAAATCAGGATAGTGGTTTTATTTTAAGTTATAAAATCAAGCAAAAATACCCTGATGTTCCTGTTATAATTGCATCAGCAGTTATAGCCGAAACAGGCATTTCGTTCAATTTATTTTCAGAAGAAAGTAAAAACTGGATTAAGGCAGATGTAATTATGGAAAAAGGAATTCGTCCCGACCAACTTGAAAGAGAAATAAATAAACTTTTAAAAATATAGTCATGGAAAAGTTAAAAATTTTAGTTGTTGATGATGAACCGGGAATCCGTTCAGGCATCCGCAGAATATTGCAAAATTATTCTGTTAGTTATCCTTTTATGGAAGAAGATTTTACCTTTGATATTATTGAAGCATCAACCGGAGAGGAAGCTATTGAAATTATTGATAAAGAGAACATGGACATTATTCTTCTCGATAATAAACTTCCCGGAATTTATGGAATCGATGTTTTGGAATATATAAACAAAAAGGATTATGATGCAATAGTCATGATGATAACATCTTATGCTTCCCTTGATTTAGCTGTTAAAGCAACAAAAAACGGTGCATATAATTTTGTACCAAAACCATTTACTCCTCAAGAACTAAAAGCATCAATCGATAATATCACAAAACATCTTTTTCTAAAAAGAATGACAAAGAAAATGAATACCGAAGGAAAACAAATTCGGTTTCAGTTTCTATCAGTTTTATCTCATGAATTAAAATCTCCAATAAATGCCATTGAAAGTTATTTGAAAATAATGCAATCTCGCCAGGCTGGAAACAATCTTGAAGATTATGATAAAATGATTAATCGCTCAATTGAAAGAATCAAAGGTATGAGAAATCTAATTCTTGATATGCTTGACTTCACAAAAATTGAATCGGGAAAGAAAACTCAGAATATTAAAACCGTTGATTTAAATGAAATTGCACGACTGGCAATTGACGCAATGGAACCGATGGCTATTCAAAGAAACATCAAAATTTATTTTAATTCTGACGACAATATTTTTATGAATGCCGACCCCAATGAAATTGAGATTATTCTAAACAATTTGGTTTCAAATGCCATAAAATACAACAAAGAAAACGGAGAAGTTAATATTTCAATAAACTCAAAAAAGGATGCAATTACAATAAAAGTTGAAGACAATGGAATTGGAATGAGTGAAGAAGATATTGCAAGGCTTTTTAAAGAATTCATCAGAATTAAAAACGAAAAAACAAAAAATATTACCGGCAGCGGTTTGGGTTTATCGATAGTAAAAAAACTTGTTGAAAGTAATCATGGTGAAATTCTCGTTAAAAGCAAACCTGATGAAGGTAGTGTTTTCACAGTTAAATTTGAAAATTAACGAATGATGCCAATCGTTTAAACTAAAAAAAAAATTAGCACTAGAGGAGCGATATAGTAAATTTAAGTTCATTATATGATTTGAATAAATTCAATTATTTTTAGTATAATTGCAAGGACGAAATTAAAAACTTAATAATAAAAGTGAGCTATTTTTTTAATTAGCCACTTTAGCATTTAAGACAATTAAAAATGAAATCTTTTTGGTCAAAATTATTTCTTAAATTCAAATTGTTTCTTCCGGTATTTATTGGAATAATTATTACTATTTCTATTATTTCATTTTTTTCTATTGACAGTTCAAAAAAGAATATTTCTGAATCACTTGAAAAAAATCTTTCTCTTGAAGTGAAAACAATAATGAAAATGTTTGAAAGAGAGAGAGCTTTAAAACTTGACAAGGTTGAAACAGATTTAAAAGTTGCTCACGATTATTTCTATTCAAAAGAATTTGAAATAGATGATGTTTTGTCAGAGCATGAAATTACTAACCAAATCACAAAGCAAAAACACATTGCAAAACTAAAAAACTGGAAATGGAACAATAAAGAACTTTATAATGATTTTTCTTTTGTTGATAAAATCCAATCCTTGGTAGATGGAACCGTTACAATTTTCCAAAATACTGATAGTGGAGCTGTAAGAATTTCTACTAATGTTCTAAAAGAAAATAACCAAAGAGCAATTTTCACTTTTATTCCAAACGAATCAGAGGTAGTTCAGTCTGTTGAAAAAGGAGAAACTTATTTTGGACGTGCTTTTGTTGTAAACGACTGGTATATTACTGCTTATGAGCCAATTAAATACAACAATGAAATTGTAGGGAATTTATATGTTGGAAGCAAAGAAAAAGACCTTGATAAATTACGAAATGTAATTAATGAATTAAAAATTGGGAAAAGCGGTTTTCCTTTTGTGTTCGACAAAGAAGGAAATATTATTATGCATCCTTATGCTGAAGGTAAAAATTGGAAAAACAAAGACTTTATTTCTAAGATTATTAAAACTGAAGAAAAAGGAATTCTACGCTATAAACCCGAAAGTAAAATTCATGAACAAATTATAGCTTATGATTATTATCCTGATTTTAAACTTTATATTGCTGCAAGCATAACAGAAAATGAAGAAACTAAAGTTTTAATCAGGGAATTAATTTTTTCATCTATAATCATCGCAATCCTGATAATTATTACTCTTTCGATTATTGTATATTTTTATACCACTAAAAATCTTTTTAGTTTTCTTGAAAAATTGGAGAAATCAAATATTCAGTTGAATGCTACCAAAGAAGCTTTAGTTCAAACTCAAAAACTTGCAAATATGGGGCAGCTTTCTGCCGGAATTGCCCATGAAGTTAACAATCCCATTGGAGTGATTTTGCTTCACACAGAATTATTGAAAGAACAGTTGGAAGAAAATTCTCAGGCTTATGTTGATGTTGAATTAATAGAATCACAAGCCATGCGAACCAAAAATATTATGTCAGGTTTGTTGAATTTTGCCCGCGAAAGTGAAATAAATATTCAGAAGATTGACAACAAAAAAATGTTCGATAAAGTTCTTGATGAGCTTATTATTCCTGATAAAACAAAAATCTCTATTGACATTAAGAAAGAAGCCAAAACCGCTTTTATTGACGAAAATCAAATGATAAATGTTTTTTCACATCTCATTAAAAATGGGATTGAAGCAATTGGCGGAAAAGGTGAAATTAAAATTTCTGCCTATCACAAAGATTCTGATATTATTTACACAGTTGAAGACAATGGTCCTGGAATATCTGAAATAAACAGAAAGAAATTGTTTGAGCCATTTTTCTCTACTAAAGAAGGTTTACAATCCAAAGGACTTGGTTTAGCTGTTTGTTATGGAATCATCAAAATTCACAAGGGAGATATCACGGTTGAATCAAACAACGATAAAACAAAAGGGGAAACTTGGACTAAGTTTGTTATTGGGAT
>CAYLPA010000089.1:0-10799 GCA_964385385.1 uncultured Saprospiraceae bacterium
TTGACAAATTTTGGGTAGCAGATTTGAAGAAGAAGAATAGTTTTTGAAAGCTAAGGATAAGTAGGCAGTAGGCAAAAGGCAATATGAAATAGAGAGCAAGTGAGCATGAGAGCGGGAGAAGGGGTGAAAGGAAGAGTGGGAGAAAATGAAATCCGATAATTAGAAACGCCATTGTGAAATCGAAACGACTGAAGCAATATTGCATTATGTTTGTTACTAATTAGGAAACAGATTGCTTCACTGCGTTCGCAATGACATAAAACAAAACGAACTATATAGTAATAGTCAGACCGAGTATTCCGACCAAAGGGAGGAATGTACCGAGGTCAACGAGAAACGAGAAAAAAATAATTAAAATTAAAACTCTATTTTTGTAGTATGATTGTAATTGGAATTACCGGAACAATTGGAGCAGGAAAAGGTACTATCGTTGAAAATCTTATCAAAGAAAGAGGATTTCAGCATTACTCCGTAAGAGCTTTTCTTATCGAAGAAATAAAAAAAAGAAAGATGCCAATTAATCGTGATAGCATGGTAATAGTTGCAAACAATTTGCGTGCAAAAAATTCCCCTTCTTTCGTAACTGACCAACTTTATTTCAAAGCAAAAGAAACAGGAGAAAACTGTGTTATTGAAAGCATCAGAACTCCGGGGGAAATCACTTCATTAAGAGGGAAAGAAAATTTCTACTTGATTGCTGTTGACGCAAAAACAGAAAATCGCTATGAAAGAATAAAACTCAGAAAATCGGAAACTGATATAATTTCATTCGAAACTTTTAAGGAAAACGAAACAAGAGAAATGACTTCTAAAGACCCTAACAAACAAAATCTGAAAAAATGTATAGAGATGGCTGATTTTGTTTTGTCAAATGATGGGAGCATTAAAGAATTATATGAGGACTTGGAAAAAGTTTTGAAAGAAATTGAAGAAAATTAAATTAAAATATTATTTAACAAATGACAGAAAACAAGAGCAAATATGTACGTCCAAGCTGGGATAAGTATTTTATGAAAGTTGCCGACACAGTTGCCACACGTGCAACTTGTGATAGAGGAAGAAGTGGTTGTGTAATTGTAAGAAACCGTCAAATTTTAGTTTCGGGATATGTTGGCTCACCAAAAGGATTGCCACATTGCGATGATGTTGGACACCAAATGAAACAGGTTGTTCATGAAGACGGGAAAGTAACTAACCATTGCGTAAGGACTGTTCATGCTGAACAAAATGCAATTTGCCAGGCTGCCAAACTTGGAATAGCTCTCGAAGGCTCTACTCTTTATTGCCGGATGACTCCTTGCCGAACTTGTGCTATGCTAATAATAAATTGCGGAATTGAAAGAGTTGTTTGTGAAAAAAAATATCATGCCGGAGCCGAATCCGAAGAAATGTTTAAAACTTCAGGAGTTCAGCTTGATTACTTTAGCGAAGAAGTAATGAAGTATGAGAATCAATAATAATAATTATATGTTTTCGTTTCTTTATTTAATTCGTTTAATATTAATCTAAGATTTTTATTATGAGAAAAATCATCATTTCCCTTTTGTTAATTTGCCTATTCATTCCAGCATTTTCGCAAACATCGTATTACTATTTTTATGAACCAAGTGAATATTACATTTATGGAATGTACTATAATTCCTATAATTCTGATTTGAAAAAAAGTGTAATTAAATATGGAATTTCAAATTATAAAACTTACAAAGAAGAATATAAGAAAGGAATAGTTAAACATGCAAAATATCTTTCCAAAGAGTTTGCCTTTGATAAAAATGGCAACCAAACTTCCTGTAATTATGGAAATAACAAAGGTGAGATTTATAACGCTAAGAGTATTGTTTATAATGACTCAAACAAAGTAACTGAAATTGTATTAAAAAATAAAAAAGGAGAAATTAAGAAAAAGTACAATTATGAGTATTCTACTTTTAATGAATTGACATTATATACGAAATATGGGGAAAATGCAAAAAAACTGAAACGTAAGGAAATCAGAAAATATAATATTGATAACAAATTGGTTGAAAAGTTTACTTATAAAAATTTTGATAAACTTATAAGCCGATTTGAATACACATATTATTCTAACGGAGATAAAAAAGAAACCAGGCTTTTTAACAAAAATAGTAAACTAAAAAAAGTATGGTCTTACGCTTGTAAAGAGCAGGGAGAAGAAATTGTTAAGCATAAAGACACAGTGGAAATATGTGTTTGGGAAGAACACAAAGACGATGGTTTTTTATATAAAACAAGTAGATACACAAACGAAAAAGGTAAAATTACAAAGCATGTATCGAAATACACAAAAGATTCTATTTTAGTTGAAAACATCTATTATAATAAAAAAAATCAATTGACTTATAGAAACACTTATCACACAAAGTTTAATGACTACAGTGAATACATCAGATATAATAAAGGAAAAGAAAACTATAAACGAACTATCAAATACAATTCTGATGGCAAAATTCTCTCATCAACCACTATTAAGAAAGGAAAATTTGCGTCAAAATATGTTTACGTTAGGGATTATAATGAAAATTGTGCATCAAGAATCTATTATAAAAAGAACGAAACTGAATTTAAAAGTAAATCTGATTATATCTATAATGACAAAAACCTAAAAATAGAATCCAGTTCTTTTAATAAGAAAAAGGAATTAACTAAGAAATATTTTTACGAATATAAATACCAATAGAAAAACTACTTCCTGATTGTAGAGTTTCATATTAAGATTTTATTTCCTTAAAGTCATTTCATCAATCAGGTTTTGAGCACCTGCAAGTTTGTCAATAATAAACATCACATAACGAATGTCAACATTGATGGTGCGTTGCAAATCAGGTTCAAAAGCAATGTTTCCGCTCATAGCTTCCCAATTTCCATCAAATGCAATTCCAATAAGTTCGCCATTTCCATTGATTACCGGGCTTCCTGAATTTCCACCTGAAATATCATGATCTGTCAAAAAACAAACGTAGAGTTTTCCATCTTTTCCATAAGGACCATAATCCTTGGCATCAAAAAGTTCTTTTAGTTTTGGTGCAACAATAAATTCATCATTATTAGGGTCTTCTTTTTCCATCACACCTTTCAGTGTAGTTTTGTAATCATAATGAATTGCATCAGCAGGAAAATAGTCAAGCACTGCACCATAAGTCATTCTCATAGTACTGTTAGCGTTGGGATAATATTTTTTATCTGGATTCATTTGTCGTAATGCGTCAACAAACAAACGATTTCCTTTATCTATATTAGTTTCGATTTCTCTAATTCCACCAAAAGCCTGTCTTATGGGACCTAACAAATATATTGTAAGCATAAATCCCGGGTCTTTTTCCATTGCTTTTAAACTTGGATTTTCAAGAAAAGCTTCCATTCTTTTTTGGTCAACAAGAAAAGATTTAGAATAAACATATTCTGCCCATTTTTCAAAATCGCCTTTAAATTTTTTCTCCACCATATCAAACAAATATTTTTTATTTTCCTTTTCAGTGATAAACGGATGGAATTCTTTAGAAACATTTTCATAATACATTTGCATTAAGGCAGCAAATATTTTTTTATCAGTATTGAAATTATAGTCTTTAAAATGGTCATCTAAACCACCTTTGATTTGTTCGGCTGATGCTTTTATTGATTTATCAAATTTGGCTTTTTCTTTTCCTTTTTTCGATGCTTGAGTTTTCAAGCTCATATAAAGAGAATAGCTATTAAATGAAAATGGTGTTATTTCTGCTCCCTGAAATATTGCTTCTTCAACATATTTTAATGGAATATTAAATTTCTTTAACTCTCCATAAGACTTTTCGATTAATTCTAAAGCTTCGCCATATTTCTTTTCTCTTTCTTCGTTGGCATTTGTCCATTTCAAAAATTCATTTTCAATTTCTTTCTTTTGATCATAAACTTTCAGACGTTTCAAACCTTTGGTTTCGCCGATATAATATTTCCAATAATTTGCACATTGAGCATATTTTGATGAATATTGAAGTTTAACTTTAGGGTCAGCATTCATATCTTCTCTCATAATATCCAACTTTTTGTCTCTAATGCTAACAACTGTTGGATTTGATTCTTCGATAGCAAGTTTCACACCCGAAGAAGTAAGAAATCTATCAGTTTGTCCGGGGTATCCCCAAATCATTGCAAAATCATTTTTTTCAACACCTTTTAATGAAACCGGAAGATAATGTTTTGATTTCATAGGGATATTTTCTTTTGAATATTTTGCAGGAGAGCCGTCAGGTGCAGTGTAAATTCTAAAAATTGAAAAATCTCCGGTATGACGAGGCCACATCCAGTTGTCAGTGTCTCCACCATATTTTCCGATAGAAGAAGGTGGTGCTCCAACTAAACGAACATCAAGGAATTTTTCATAAACAAATAGATAATACTCATTTCCTTCAAAAAAACTTTGAACAGAAACATCATATTTTCCTTTATCCGAAGCTTCTTTTTTTAATTTTCCTATAATTTTATCAATGGCATCACTTCTATCTGATTCAGTCATAGTATCAGTAACATCTTCTAAAACTTTAGCAGAAACATCTTCCATTCTAACAAGAAATGAAACTGATAAACCTTCGTTAGCCAATTCTTCATCCTTGCTTCTTGCCCAAAAACCATTTGTCAGGTAATCATGTTCAATTGTGCTATGTTGTTGAATATTATCATAACCGCAATGGTGGTTTGTTAACATCAATCCTTCGGGAGAAACTAATTCGCCTGTACAGAAAAATCCCATAGAAACTATGGCATCTTTCAAACTTGAATTGTTAATGCTGTAAAGCTCTTCTGCTGTTAACTGCAGTCCCATTTTTTGCATATCAACATAATTAAGACGTTCAATAAACATTGGCAGCCACATCCCCTCATCAGGAGTTTTTGATGACGCAAATACTCCGTTTCCAAGAGCAAATGCAATTACAATTAAAAGAATTTGTTTTTTCATAGGTTTGTTTTTTGTTTTCTTAATTAAATATTTTGTGAATATCATTAATTTTATGCCAAAATAATTATCATATTGTTTATAACTATTTTATAGCTTTATCATAAAAATTAATTGTCCGTATTTAAACTAACATTGTTCAATATCGCACATTAGATTTTAATTTAATTTATCTGCCAACAATTTCACTTCTGAGAAAGGAGAATGCCTGTTATAAATTATGTTATAAACAGCCTGTGTAATCGGCATATAAACATTGTGTTTTTTATTTATTTCAACAATGCATTTAACTGCATAATATCCCTCAGCAACCATTTTCATTTCAGCCATTGTTGATTTCACAGAATATCCTTTTCCAATAAAATTTCCAAACATTCGATTACGACTAAATTTCGAATAGGCAGTAACAATAATATCACCCATATAAACAGTTTCATTAATATCACGAGAGAGAGGATTTACTTCAGATAGAAATCTTTTTACTTCCCGAACAGCATTAACAATAAGAACGGCCTGAAAATTGTCGCCATATCCAAGTCCAATACAAATACCATTTGCTATTGCAATAATATTTTTCAAAACAGCAGCATATTCAGTTCCAATAATATCATTTGTAGTTGATACTTTCATAAACCTTGTCTGTAGCCTTCCTGATAGAAAATTTGCCTTTTCGTTATCTTTAAAAGCAATTGTTAAATACGAAAGTTTTTGCATAGAAACTTCTTCCGAATGACATGGTCCTGCAATAACTCCAATATTTTTCTTTTTAACATTATATTTTGATTGGAAAAAATTTCCTACAATATTATTTTCAAAAGGAACAATTCCTTTAATAGCAGAAACAATAATTTTATCGCTAAGGTCAGTGATGTTTGCTTTATCAAGAGTTTCTTTAAGAAAGGGAGCAGGGATAGCAAAAATTAGCATATCCGATTCATCAATAATTTGCTTCAAGTCGGTTGAAAGCAATAATCGTTCGGGATATAATTCAGCATATCTCAAATAGTTGGGATTGCGATGATAATTTTTAATATAATCAACAGTTTCCTGTCTTCTAACCCACCAGTTAACATAGCTATTTTTGTTTAATAGAATTTTAACTAATGCAGTTCCCCAGCTTCCTCCTCCAATTACTGCTACTTTAAGTTCTTTTTCCATAATAAATTTTTAGAATTTTACTTCTTTTTCTATTAGCCCTTCTCCCCTTTTCACTACTACTTTTACTTTATCACCTTTTTGATATTTACTTAGGGCTTTCATATAAGACATAATATCCGAAATTTCATCATCATTAATTTTGACAACAATATCACCTTTTTCTATTCCTGAAATTGATGCAGGTCTTTCGTCAATAACAGCGCTAATTCTCATACCTTTTCCACTAAATCCGTGGTCAGGCACAACACCGAAAGTTGGTCCTTTACGCCGTGATTTCATATTCTTGGGACCTTTAGTTGCCTTTGTAAAAGGTATTGAATGTATATTGTCAATTTTTTTTATAAGCTCTTCAGTGAAATTTAAAATTTCAGCTTCTCCCCCATAATTAATTTTATCATAATCATCAGTTGGCTTATGATAATCAGCATGAATTCCTGTAAAGAAAAAAAGCACTGGAATATCTTTAAGATAAAATGATAACTGGTCGGAGCCGCTAAGACCACTTGCATTCTTTTTTAGTTCAAGTTTTCCATCATTAGATTTTGTAAGCAGTGAATCCCAAATTGATGAACTTCCGGTGCCAAATATTGTAAGTATTTTTTTTGTGCTGTCAATCCTGCCAATCATATCAAAATTCAACATGCAAATAACTTTAGACAAATCAAATTCCTTGCTTTTGACAAAATGAGCTGAGCCAAATAAACCCTTTTCTTCTGCTGAAAAAGCAATAAACAAAAAGTTAGTTTTCATGTTTTTAGCATTTGCCAAATATCGTGCTAACTCAATTATACCTGCAACTCCTGTAGCATTATCATCTGCACCATTGTGAATTGCCGGAGCTCCTTTATAACGTGAAAGTCCACCGCCTGTTCCCAAATGGTCATAATGTGCACCCATTACAATTGTTTTGTCAGAATTATTGTCAATATAACCAACCACATTGTAAGATGAAAATTTCTCTCTATTGCTACTAACCGAAATTAAAGCAATATTTTCTTTATTCTTTTTTATTGCTTTTCTTGTTTCAGATGTAATATAAATTATCGGGAAAGAGTTTGCTACTACTTGCTTAGCAATAGTATCTCTGAAATTATAAAAATAATTTTCATCACTATTTGCAAAAATAATTGCTGAAGCTCCTTTTTGAATTGCTAAACTTATCTTGTTTGTAATATTCAAATATTTAAAAAATTTAGAATTATTTGAATAAGTTCCGGGAATTGATACTTCTATTAAAAATATTTTCCCGTCTAAATCCTTTAAATTTTCATAGTTATCATAATCTAATTCAGGAGCTGAAATTCCATATCCTACATTAACAATTGCCGCTGAATCTCCTCCGCTTCCCGATTGTGATAAGGGATAAAAATCTACATTCGGTTTAAATTTTTTGTTGTTTATTATCAAAAAAGTTTCTTTCTGATATTCTGATTTTTTTATAAAACTAAACTTTTGAACATATTTACCATTATCGAAGATTGATGATAATCCAATGTTCGAAAATTGGCGACTAATATAATCTCTTGAAAGAAGTTCTCCATAAGTTCCCGCTTCTCTTCCCAAAAATGAATCGGCAGCAAGAACATAAACATCTCTTCTCAGACGTTCTTCAATAGCTTTTTTACTAAAATCAAACTGCTGAATTTCCTGGCTAAAAACACTAATAAAGAAGAGAGAAAATATAATAGAAAATATTGAAATTTTAATTTTCATGTATTAAAATTATGTTTTGAAATAATTGGCTAAATTATCAATAATTTTTAAAATAAAAACCTAACAGGTTTTAAAAACCTGTTAGGTTTGACTTATTACTAAACTCTACGAGGGTTTCAAACCCTCGTAGAGCTATTTTTTTGGGCTGGTTGGAATTGATAAAAACATAAATTATAGCACAATAATCTTCTGTACTGCTACCTGACTTTTATTCTTAATTTTAACAATAAAAATCCCACTATAATTACCCATTTGGATTATATTTTCGTGAGTTTCATTTTTATCATCAAATTTACCGCTAATAATTAATCTACCACTAATATCGCTAACTGTATAATCATAACTACCAAATCTGGTTGTTCTGATATTAAAAGTTCCATTTGAAGGATTTGGGTAGATATTTATGCTATGCTCATCTTCCAAAACATCTTCTATTCCGGCTGGGTTAGGCATTTGTATTGACCATACACCTCTTCCCCAAGTTCCTGCAAAAAGTTTCTTAGTTTGTTTTTGTATTTCCAATTCTCTCACAGTTACCATTGGTAAATTGGTCATAAAACTAATCCAACTTGTTGTTGTGTCATCTTTATAATATACTCCTAGCTCAGTTCCGAGAAATATTCTATTAAGCAATGAATCTTCATATATTGCACAACGGGATGGTAAATTTGGAAGAGCACCTGAAATATTAGTCCATGTGCTACCACCATCATTAGATTCATAAACTTTCTCTCCTGCAGTGAAACCAGCTAAAGCAACTACTATTTTATTAATATCAGTTGGATGAGCACTTACATATGCAATACTCGATGACCATGGATTGCTTAGTTGAACCCATGAGTTTCCACCATTATTAGTTTTCCATATTTTATTACTTCGTGCTGCGTAAATTATATTAGAATTAGAGCCATTAATAGATAATAAAGATAGGTTTCCGCCAAACTCATCATGGTTACTTATAGCTGTCCATGAAGTCCCATTATTAGTAGTTCTATAAACTCTGTCATAGCCTGCAATAATTGTGTTTGGGCTATTCTGGTCAATTACAAATGGTGTTATCCATCTACCCTTTTCCCTTTCACCTGCAGTATCTCGTGGAGTTACTGTTGTCCTACCCGAACCTGTTGTTGTTCTGTATATAGTTCCATATTGAGATGTTCCAAAAAAAGTGTTTTGCTCGTCAAGGTCAAAGACACATTCCATTCCATCAGCTCCTAACCATGAATACCAGTCGTTGTTTTTGTGAAGCATAGTTCCATTATCCTGCGAACCTGTTAACACATTTTCAGGTGTCAATTGCGAAACACCAATTCGATAAATTTCATGTGTGCTCACACCAACTGAAAGTGTTTGCCATAATGTTCCTCCATTAGTGCTTTTACACATATATCCATCTGTACCAACAACAAAAGTTCCATTAACACAAATAACTTCTCTCAAATCAGCATGAATATAATCTGGGTCACCCTCATCACGACCTGACCACCATGTAACTTGAAAAAAACTGCTTCCTCCATTTGTCGAAAGATATGTATCCAAACCACCAAATAAAACTCTATTTTTATCAGTGTCGGAAACACCAAAACTCATTTTTGATGTAGGTGCGCTTCCCATATTTGTGAATGTTGAACCACCATCAGTTGACCTCCATATTCCATTGCTGGAAGCATAATATAAGTAAGACGAATCAGCAGCAGTAACATCAATCTCAGGCTTTTTTGTAGGAGTTTCTATTTTTGTGAAATTAGTTCCTGAATCAATTGATTTATAAATACAATCATCATTGTCTTTTACTGCATAAATAGTAGAAGGATTCCCAGGTTGGAATTCAAAATCTTCCCAGTCGCCTGTTTGTATTTGACCCCATGTGCTTCCTCCATTAGTAGTTTTATATATCCCATCGCTTGTAGTGGCATATAATATATTGGAATTGACAGGATGGGCAATAATCTTATAAACCGAAATGTTGTCATTTGTAGTCCAAATAAGCCCTGTAGTATTCCAATTTATTCCTCCATTGGTAGATTTTAAAATCCCAAGACTTCTGTTATTAGAACTTACTTTGTGATTAATGTATATTACGTTGAAATTGTTTGGATCAACTGCAAAAGTATTTACACCAATAACAGCTAAATCGTCAGTCATACAACTCCAATTTAAGCCACCGTTATTTGATTTCCAGAAACCTCCACTTCTTGAACCAAGATATAAAAAGTTAGTGTTAGTAGGGTCCATCCACACAGCATCTATCCTACCAAGTCCGGGACTCCATGAACCAATTCGATTAGCAGCATTATAAGGACCTATTTCTATCCATGCTGATTTTGTACTTGAAGAATACTTTTTACTATATTTTTTATACTCTTTAATACCTGCACTAAGGTTATAAGTTGTTCTATCACCTGAAGGTCCAAAGTTTAAATCCATTTCATAAAACCATCGATGAAATTGCTTCCATCCACTGCCCTTTCCAGAACTATGAGTAGAAAAATATTTGTCTGCTTCTTTTTTGACAGAATAAATATTAGTGGATTGATCATCCATCATCTCTTTATACTTCTGGGCTTTTAGTTCTGCACCATATAAGAACATTGCCATTAAAAGAATAGTAATTGTTATTTTCTTCACATTCATAAAATTATTGAATTAATTATTTGTGCTGAATCTACCTTGTTAAATTTTAATATAAAGATTTAATATTTTAGATATATTTTAGATATATTTTAAAAAAGCCAGCCTAAAACTGACGGATGGCTTAGTTCAAAATCATTTGTATTATAACCCTAATTGAGCTTTTCCTTTTTCAAAAACAACATCAACAGGAATGTTCATTGCATTCACTCTGTCGAGGTCAGCTTTGAGTTGAGGAACAATAACACCTTTTTCTTCGACCCATTTTTTTGCTGCTTCATAATCGCCGTCTCCTTGAATATGAAGAATGTCTTGCATTAGTGAAATCATTGCTGCTTGCATTTTT
>CAYLPA010000090.1:0-10745 GCA_964385385.1 uncultured Saprospiraceae bacterium
GTTCAGTATTTTGACTACAAGTGCTTGAAGAATAAACCATAGGTTGAGAATTAAATATTCTTATATCATCAATAGCCATGTCACTATAATACCCACCAGTTGTTGCTTTAAACCTTACTTTTATATTTGACATTGTTCCATATGAGGCAAGACTGATAGATGCTAATGACCATGGAGCTGATGCGTTTGAATGTTGTTGACCCGATTTAGTCCATAAATTTGAAGACCATGTTGTTCCTCCGTTTGTAGAAACCTGAATTGATAATGTTCCCATAGTAGAGCCATACATATGATAATAGAATTGCAATGTGGGGTTTGATGTATTAGTGAAATTAAAAATAGGACTTTGAAGGTAAGCTGTTTGGTATTGACAATTGTAATATGAAGTTGCATATAAGTAAACTCCAGAACCGGAAGTATGGTCACCATTTGGTCCTGAGTAAGCAGGATATGGTGACCCTATTACTGGAATAAAGTCAATATTGTCATTAATAACGTTTTGCCATTCAAAAAAAGTTGTGCCTTCTGTAAGTATATATGAACCTGCACAACTTGGATAAGTGGAATATGTTGCTGGTGAAACAGAATCAAAATTTTGTTCATATGGAAAATTTGATATTCCAGGTGCTAAAGTTGTTGCACTATCTAATAAACCTATCGAGTAATAATGATTTGCATCATAAGAAAATGCTTTATAATAATAAGTTGTGCTAAAATTTAAAGCTGTATCAGAATATGCAGTTGCACTTCCTAAATATTTAACAATTCCTCCATTTGGTCCTAATCCGGCACCTACCCAATATGTATAAGCGTTTGAAGGAGTAGCAAAATTATTAATTGAATTCTGGACAATCATAACATCTTGATTTAATGTGTTTTTTGTCCATGCCAAATCAATTTGGCTTGCACTTGCTGTTGTTGCATTTAATGATGCTGGATTATTCACTGAAACCGTGGTGGCATTTGCTGCTTGGCCATTTGAATAATATGTGCTTCCATCATAGGACCAGATTTTATAATAATGCGTTCCCGAAGGTAAGCTAATATGATTATAGGATGTTCCGCTTCCTTTATAAATAACCGTTCCTTGTCCCGTTGATATTTGATTGCCTACAATATATCCTATTCCATTGGTTGGAGTTGCAAATAAATTTGTTGTATTATAAGCAACCATAACATTATTGTTTGCAAGATTTTTTATCCAACTCAAGTCTATTTGAGAGGAACTGAAAGTTGTTGCTGCGAAATTTGATGGGTCAGCAACCGGAATAGTAGTAGCAAATGTGTCAACTCCTGCTGAATAAATCGGGGTTCCGTTATATGACCATATTTTGTAATAATACTGAGTACTGGGAGGTAAACTGGAATGATTAAAACTTGTTCCAGTTCCTGTGTACAAAATAGTTCCTTGTCCGGGTGAAATCTGAGTTCCTAAAGCGTAAGTTACACCATTTGTCGGTGTTGCAAAACTATTAGTTGTATTGTAGGCTATCATCACATTATTGTTGGCTAAATTCTTTATCCATGAAAGATTTATTTGATTGGATGAAAATGGTGTTGCTGTGAAATTTGTGGGGTCATTAACTACTACTGCTGAGCCTGGTGAAAATGTATAACATGTATCTGAGGTTGGAAATAATCCTATATCGGTGCCATAAGTTCCATCGCCTGCATTCATTCCGAGTTCGTCGGCAGGATTTGTTGTACCACCACAATTTGCATATCTTACCCTGATTTCATTACTTGTTTCATAAAAACTTACTTGTATATCTGCGTGGTAAATCGTTGAGCCTAAGTAAAAAGTATAATATGTAAAAGCTATTGTTAAAACTCTCGATGGAGCAGTGCCGCTTAGTTTTTTCATTACATTTCCAACAGTTTTTCCATCTGTATCTCCACCGTAAGATAAAAATTGACCGTACTGAGCATCACTTGTTGGGATTTGTCCATATCGGGCTGCTAAAGATACTAATCCGTCAAATCTTATAAAACCATTGCTATTCATCGCAACAACATTTGATGTCAGGTATGTGTTATTATAAACTGTGAATATAAAAGGCCAATTTGTTTGGTAACCCATTTCATCACCGCCGGCTCCAAGACTGATTGCTCCTGTCATATCTATGGCTGAGCAGGATGAACCTGTTACGTTATAATCCCAGCTTGCTGATTGTGAAAATGAAGTTTGGGCTATAAAAAGTGCTAAGACTAATATCCCTAATTGGAAAATTGTAATTGATTTTTTCATAATTATTTTTTTAAAATTGTATAATTTGTTTATTTTTTCTTGAATCTTCTTATCTTATTGAGTAAGATAATATTTTTTTAATAATCAAAAACACAGATCAAATTAAAAAATAGATTTATTCTAATCCTGGATTTTTCTTTTATTATTAATACTGTATTATAGTAATAATAATATATTAATATTGTTAATAATAGACAATCTTTATTTTTTAAAAAGGTTGCTTTAAAAAAGACCATAAAGGTATTAATTTTTTTCTAAGAAAAAAAATTTTCTTATAATTTTGCTAATAAACTGTCAGTCAATAAATACGCATTAATTATTTGTATTAAAAAATATAAAGATAATATTTCAATACATTTTTATTGTTATAAATCATTAACAAACATCAATTTTTAAATGCTTAAACAATAATTAGGGTAAACTTAAAACTTTAAAATTGGAAGGTTATTTTTCTCAAATTTTTCCTTTTGAGCCTTTCATAATGTTAAAAAGAAATTCTCTTGCTCTAAATAATTGTGCTTTAACAGTACCAAGTGGTAAGGATAATTCTTGTGCAATTTCTTCATAAGAATATTCTTTAAAATAGCGAAGTTCAACTAGAGTTCTGTAATGCGGTTTTAGTCTTTCCACAATCAGACGCATCATTTTAATTTTTTGATTTTTGATAAAACTTTCTTCGGGGTCTAAAATATTTGCAGGGATAGAATTTGCCAACTCTGTTCCTTCTTGATCTTGATAATGTCTATCCATCGAAAAAGTATTTTTCTTTTTTTTACGGATAAAATCAATACAATTGTTTGAAGCAATTTTAAATAGCCATGTGCTAAAAGCATATTCAGGAGTATATTGATGAAGTTTTTTAAAGGCTTTTCCGAAAGCTTCAATTGTCAAATCATCAGCATCAGAAGCATTATTAGTCATTTTCAAAAGCATGAAATAAATGGAATCTCTGTAAAAATTCATCAAATCGGCATAGGCTTTTTGGTTGCCGGTTTCTTTTGCCAAACAAACCAACTTATAATCGCGTAACGCTTTTTCGGTTAAATTAGGATTTACTTCCATTTATCGGTTTTGAATAATAAATTTGAAAATGACAAAACAGGAATTATGAACATTAATATTATTTCAGTAATAAGCGAAATTAATAATATTTTTTTTTCATCCAACTTTATCATACATTTTTTAAAAATAAATAGCTGGCTAAACAACTTTATTAGTATTAACGGCAATACAATTTTGATATTATAAAGCATTATAAGTAGAATAACAGATGATAAATAAAACATAAACTGACTTAGGGAGTAATTTCCCAGCAAAAATTTATGTTTAAATTTATACAAATTAGCTGTTGTAAGATGCCTTTTCTTCTGTTTTGTCCATTCTGAAAAAGTTTCTTTTGGTGTTGATAAAGTATGGCTTTGGTGATTAATAATAATGTTCGTATTTTTTTTGATAGCAACTTTATTAATAAAAAGGTCATCATCTCCCGAGCTTATTTTGTAATGTGATGAAAAACCTTTATTGGCAATAAACAAAGATTTTTTATAAGCTAAGTTCCTTCCAACGCCCATATATGTTTGCCCAATAAGCGAAAAGGAAAAATATTGAATTGCTATTTGAAGTGTATCGGAACGAATAATACTATTCAAAAATCCTTTTTTTGTTTCATAAGCTCCATAAGCAAGAACAAGTTCGGTATTTTCCCCAAAACCTGATTGCATTTCGCTTATCCAATTTTTTGATTTTGGTTTGCAATCAGCATCAGTTAATAAAAGTAATTCGTTTTTTGCAGATTTAATTCCTACGGATAAAGGAAATTTTTTCCCTTTAAAGAAATTCAAATTTTCAGGGATAGTAATTATTTTTATATTATCATATTTTTCTGAAAATGTTTTTAAAAAATATTCACTATCGTCATTTGAGTAATTATTAACAACTATGACTTCAAAATCAGGATAATCCTGTTCAAGAATTAATGACAAATTTTCTTTTAGATTATCATATTCGTTACTTGCGGCGATAACAACAGAAACAGGCTGTTTTTCATTATTAATATTTCGTGATTTAAAAAATGCAAGCCGACTAAAAATCCCCCAATAGTAAAGTAGCTGAACAGCAGTAGATATAATAAAAATCACAAACACTACATTCAGACTAATTTCAATTATTTCGGGAGTAATCTTCACTTTTTTTTTACAAATTTACTTATAAAGCATTGCTGAAATAAAATCCAAAAATAAATTTACTAACAACTTATGTTTAAAAAATGTCAGAACTTACAAGAAAAAATTAATTATATAAGTTTTCTTACAAATACAATAAAGACTAATAAAAACAAATTCTTACTTTTGCAGGCATTGTTTATTTTTAGCTTTTTCAAAAAGAATGAAATTTAAGATACAACATTTTGACCCGCATTCAAATGCTCGAGCAGGAGAGATTATAACTGAGCATGGCAAAATTCAAACACCAGTATTTATGCCTGTTGGTACTGCCGGAACCATTAAAGCAGTTCATTTGAAAGAATTGCACGAAGATATAAAAGCTCAAATTATTCTTGGAAACACTTATCATTTATATCTGAGACCAGGATTGGAGATAATAAAACAAGCTGGCGGATTGCATAAATTCAACGGCTGGAACAAACCTATTCTTACAGACAGCGGCGGATATCAGGTTTATTCACTTTCCTCTACAAGAAAAATCTCAAAGCAAGGTGTAGCATTTTCATCTCATATTGATGGTTCAAAACATCTTTTTTCTCCCGAAAAAGTTATTGATATTCAAAGAATAATTGGTGCAGATATTATTATGGCTTTTGATGAATGCACACCTTATCCATGCGATTATGAATATGCTGAAAAGTCTATGAATCTAACTCATGATTGGCTGCAAAGATGTATAGAACATTTTAATATCACAGAAAATCAATACGGATATTCACAAGCTTTATTTCCTATTGTTCAGGGAAGTATTTATAAAGATTTAAGAAAAAAATCAGCAGAAACTATTGCTTCAAAAGATTGTCAGGGAAATGCAATCGGCGGATTATCAGTTGGAGAACCAAGTGAAGTTATGTATGAAATGACTGAATTAGTTTGCAATATACTACCAAAAGATAAACCTCGTTACTTAATGGGAGTTGGAACTCCTGTTAACATTCTTGAGAACATTGCTCTTGGAGTTGATATGTTTGATTGTGTTATGCCGACAAGAAACGGCAGGAACGGTATGTTATTCACACAAAATGGAATAATAAACATAAAAAACGAAAAATGGAAAAATGATTTTTCTTTAATTGACAATCAAGGGACATCTTTTGTTGACAAACAATATACTAAAGCTTATCTCAGGCATTTGTTTACTGCTAAAGAAATATTAGGTCCCATGATTGCAAGTCTTCATAATCTTGCTTTTTATTCTTGGATTATGGAGCAAGCGAGGGGAAATATTAATGCTGGAACTTTCTTTGAATGGAAAAATAAATCTATTATAAAATTAGCACAAAGATTATAATAAAAAATGTGCGAAAAACATAGAAAAGAATTTAAATAAGAGTCAATAAATAAAGCATGAATGAAAAAGCTTGATTATTATATAATAAAAAAATTCCTTGGAACATTTTTCTTTTCCATCAGTTTGATTATTATTATTGTTATAGTTTTTGACATCTCTGAGAAAGTTGATGATTTTATTGAAAATCAAGCACCTCTTAGAGCAATAATCTTTGACTATTATTTTAACTTTGTTCCTTTTTTTATTAATTTATTCACTCCCCTATTTACTTATATTGCTGTTGTTTATTTCACAGCAAAAATGGCTGCAAACACCGAGATAGTTGCTATACTCTGCAGCGGTGTTAGTTTCCGAAGAATGTTAGTTCCTTATTTGATTTCAGCACTTTTTATTACAATTTTGACATTCTGTCTTGCAAACTTTGTTATCCCACATTCTAATAAAGAAAGACTCGAGTTTGAATCAATTTATGTCAGAAATAGATACAGAAACACAAACAGGAATATACACATTCAAACCAAGCCGGGAGAATTTATCTATGTTGAAAGTTATAATAATGAATATGAAACCGGCCAAAGATTTACTATAGAAAAAATAAATAATAATGTTTTATCATATAAACTTAGTTCAGAGTCAATCAAATGGGATTCTCTAACAGGCAAATGGCAACTTAACAGATATTTTATCAGGGAAGTAAATGGTTTGGAAGAAAAAATTACCCGTGGAGAAACATTAGATACTCTTTTAAATTTCACACCCGAAATTTTTGTTGTAAAACTTAAAAATGTTGAGGTGATGAACTATTCTCAACTAAGAAAATTCATTAAAACTGAAACATTAAAAGGTTCGAAAAATGTTGCATTTTACAAAGTTGAAAAAAACAAAAGAATTTCTTTTCCGTTTGCAACAATTGTGCTTACGCTTATTGGGGTCTCTCTTTCAAGTCGTAAGTTAAGAGGTGGCATCGGCTTACATCTGGCAACAGGTTTAATAATCAGTTTTGCATTTATTTTATTTATGCAGATTTCGAGCACCTTTGCCACCTATGGAAATTTATCTCCTTTAGTGGCTGTATGGATTCCAAATATTTTCTTTATTTTTCTTGCTTTTTACTTATTAAAAACTGCACCAAAATAAATCCAATTATAAAACTTTATAGCTTTCCCTGCCAGGTAAAACAATTATTAAAAAAATCTTTAATATTAATTTTGTTTTTGAAAATCCCATAAACTACCGAACCACTTCCACTCATCGAAGAATAAATAGCTCCCAAATCGTACAATTGATTTTTCACTTTTTCAATTTCAGGGAATTCTTCAAAAATAACATCTTCAAAATCATTTTTCAAAAATTGTTTCCATTCAGATATTGGTAATTTAATAATTTCTTTAATAGAATTTTTCGGCTTCTTTGCAATAATTTTCGAGTAAGCAAAAGAAGTATCAACTGAAACATTAGGTTTAACAAGAACCAAATAATATTCTTTTAAGTTAATATCGATTGCTTCGAATTTATCCCCTTTTTCATAAGCAAAAACTGGGCTATTATTAACAAAAAAAGCACAATCGCTACCAATTTTTTTTGAATAATTTATTTGTTCTGCTTCTGACAACTGTAGTAAAAACAGTTCATTTAATAATTTCATTGTAAAAACAGCATCAGAAGAACCACCACCTAATCCGGCACCAACAGGAATGTTTTTGTGCAAATGAATTTGAACATCATGAAGATTAAACTTAGTCTTCAATAATTCATAAGTTTTTATACATAAATTTGTATCAGAATTGCCATTAATTGGAATTCCTGAAATTTGAAAATCAGACTTATTATCCTGCGAAATAATTATTTCAATAACATCGCATAATTTCAATGGATAAAATACTGTTTCAATATCATGAAATCCGTCAGTTCTTTTTTCAACAACTGACAATCCGAGATTTATTTTACAATTTGGAAAGCTTATCATTATTTTTTTGTTGTACAAATTTACTAAAAAATAAAATTCCTTTAAATATTATTTTCACAGAACAGAAATAAAATTAAAAATTAAGTATATTTGTTTTTTGAAAAAAAGAAATTATTAGAAGTCCCCTATAGTAATATAATTTACGTTTATTAAATAAAAAAAATAATGCCTTTATTATTAAATTCATTATTATCTTGGGTTATAAAAAAGAGAATTCATCAGATTGATTTATTTGTCAAATACCCACACGATGTTCAATCGGAATGGTTTAAAAAACTAATCACTTCAGCAAAAAATACCGAGTGGGGATTAAAATACGATTATAAATCTATTAAAAATATTGAGCAGTTCAAAAACAGAGTCCCTCTAAATAATTATGAATCTTTAAAACCATACATTGACCGCCTACGAAATGGAGAACAAAATATTTTATGGCATTCAAATATTAAATGGTTTGCAAAATCTTCAGGGACAACAAACTTTAAAAGCAAATATATTCCTGTTAGCCAAGAAGCACTTGAAGAATGTCATTTCAAAGGAGGAAAAGACATGCTTTCAATTTATTGCAACAATAATCCTAACACAATGATTTTTGATGGGAAAGGTCTTGCAATTGGAGGAAGCCACAGAATGGGAGAAATAAATAATAATGCATACTATGGCGACCTTTCTGCAATTATTATTCAAAACCTGCCTTTCTGGGCTGAATTTAGTAGAACTCCAAATCTCTCAGTTGCCCTGATGGATGAATGGGAAAGTAAAATAAACAAGATGGCAAAAATAACATCTAAGGATAATGTTACTAATATTTCAGGAGTTCCCTCATGGACATTATTATTACTCAAACATGTTCTGGAAATAACAGGAAAAGATAATCTTGAAGAAGTATGGCCCAACCTTGAATGTTACGCTCATGGCGGAGTTAATTTTAATCCCTACAAAGAACAATTTAAAAAAATTGCTCCATCAAAAATGAATTATATTGAAACCTATAATGCTTCCGAAGGCTTCTTTGGTATTCAAGACAAAAGCAATTCCGATGAACTTCTGCTAATGCTTGATTATGGTGTTTATTATGAATTTCTGCCTAGCGAAAATATTAATGATGAAAATCCTGCTACATTATCATTAAGCGAAGTTGAGTTAAATAAAAACTATGCAATAATTATTTCGACAAATGCAGGATTATGGCGATATATGATTGGTGATACAATTAAGTTTACATCTTTATATCCTTTCAGAATAAAAATCACAGGTCGAACAAAAAGTTTTATAAACGCTTGTGGCGAAGAACTTATAATTGACAATGCTGAAAACGCTATAGCAATTGCTTGCGAAAAATCTAAAGCAATTATTAACGAGTACACAGCTGCACCTATTTATTTCAATGACAAGAAAAATGCTGCTCATGAGTGGTTAATTGAATTTGAATCCGAACCCGATGATATTAACTATTTTACTGAAGTCCTTGACAATGCTTTAAAATCTTTAAACTCCGATTATGAAGCTAAAAGATACAACAACTTAATCTTAAGAAAACCAATTATTCGAATTATGAATAAAAACACTTTCTATAACTGGTTGAAATCCGAAGGAAAACTCGGAGGGCAAAACAAAGTTCCCCGTTTATCTAATAATAGATTTTATGTTGACAAAATTTTAAAATTGAATTAAGGAGACTTCTAATAATTATACACATGAAACATTAATATTTAATTTTAAACACAAAAGAAAATGATTAAATTATAGCCGCTAATACGCGAATAAACATTAGCAAATTAGCGGCTATTTATATATTGAGAGTAAATAAATGCTAAATTTTTAACAGATGATAGTTGAGAACTTACTAAATTTACAAATCAAAATATCACTCAAATAACAAAATTTAGACAGATGAAATATATTTTCAAACTTCTAATACTTATACTTTTTGTATCATTTCAATCATCTGAATTTATACTTGAAAGAACTATTAATGCCACCGGCAACTTTATTACTACTGATAAATTTGGAAACATCTATCTTATTGACGGAAACAAATTAACAAAATTTGACAATTCGGGAAAGCAGGAAAAAACATATTGCAATATGAACGCCGGCAACATTTCTTTTGTTGATGCTGAAAATCCTTTAAAAATTCTTGTCTTCCACCAAGATTTCGGACAAATAGACTTTTTGGATAATACGCTAAGTTTAAGTGGCAGCAGTATTTCTCTTGAAAATCTCCGTCTTGAGCAATCTTCATTAGTTTGTTCTTCCTATGACAACGGACTTTGGGTTTATAATCCAAATAGCTTTCAACTAATCCGCATTGATAAATATTTAAAAATTAACCTTGAAAGCGGAAATCTCACTCAAACTCTCGGTTACAACATCAATCCAAACTTCCTGATTGAAAAAAACAACAAAGTTTATCTTAATGCTCCCGAACATGGAATTTTAGTTTTCGACAGATATGGAGCATATTTAAAGACAATCCCATTTTATAATCTGACATCTTTCCAATTGAAAGAAGATTTGCTTCTTTATTCAAAAAATTCGAAAATAATATCCTACAATCTGAAAACTCTCGAAGAAACAATTACCGACTTGCCTTTGAAAAATTTTAGCAGCTTAAGAATTGAACAAAAATTATTTCTCCTCACCGAAAAAGGAATTAAAATTTATTCAGTCGAATAAAAAAATCTATTTTTCCTATATATATAATAAATATTTTGTAAATTTGTTTTTAATTAAGCATTAATTATAAATACTTTAACCGCAATAAACAAATATTATTTACATATTTTAAACCTTTCTAATAAAATAATGTCTAATTTTTATTTGTTAAATATGTTAGGTTTTAAATAAAATCAAGCATAAAATAAATACTTAATAATATGAAAACCATAACTCTAGTATTTGCATTTTTAATAATACTGTTTAGTTCAACTAATGCACAAATTGGTTCAGTTCAATCTTATCAACAAATAACAACAAATATTGGTGGATTTACTGCAATTCTTGATAATGTTG